>NZ_JBANBK010000014.1:0-135932 GCF_053572325.1 Bradyrhizobium sp. UFLA05-112
AGCCTCGGCCTCTCCCGTCAGCCAACGGTCGAACCGGCTACCCGGCGTTATCAGGGTTCGCTGGAAGCTTGCGAGGGCATCGACAACATTCGCAGCGTCGGGCTCACTTCCGTAGGCAGTCGTGAACTCCCGGCGCAGGCCAGGATCCATGCCCAGCCTTTCCGCGACATCGGAGATATTGGCGCCCATGACCTGCGGATTTTCCAGCGAGGATTTGATATCCGACTCGATGTTGCGGATCTTTCCCTCCCAACCGAAGCGGAAGCTGAGCACGGCGTTGAACACGGTCGGCGTGTTGAGCGGAAGGCTCGAGCCGTCGAGGCCGGCGTCGTAGCTCGACCTGCTTGCGCCGTTGGTCCCAAGATCGTGGCACGACGAACAACTGCGCGAATTATCGCGAGACAGCCGTGGATCGCTAAACAGACGCTCGCCAAGCCTGACCTTCAAGGGATCGGTCTGGGGAAGTCTGGGAACAGGAGTGATCGGCTCATCGAAGAAGGTGCTGTTCGCCTCGGGAGGCTGCACAAGCGCCTGCTGCGCCGCCGGCGAAACCAACAGGCCGCCCAGGATCAGGATACAGGTCATCGCGATCCAGGGCGAACGATGGGCAGAACTTCTCTTGTTGCCGCGCATGGTCACGTGAGGCGACGCGCTTCTGCGCGGCAGGTTTGGCGATATCTGGTCAGCGCAATCATACTCCGCTCACGTTTGGGCTCATTCGCGCCGGGCGCGCGTGGATGTTGAAGTTGTGAAGCTCGCGGACGCGGCCCTTGCAACGCATAGGCCGCGTCCACCGCCTTGCCTCCGGCAGGGTCAGTCGTCCCGGCCATATCGGAGGATCCGTTCAATCCGGGATCGATGGAGAATTCCCATATCCCGCAGCATCCGGTCATCCTGTTCCGCCAAGGCAGCTACCGCCTTTTTGATCTCCCGCTCGCGACGCCACCTTGCCCATCTGCCGGCGACGGCGCGCCAGATCATGGTCGGCCAACCAAGATGGACCAACCGGTATCGGTCGACTTCGCCCGCAGAAGATGCGAAGGCACCGCTGGTGGATGTTGTCCAGGTTTCAAATGCGGTTTGATCGGCAGCGCCATCGCGCTTGACCAACGTGACCACGGCGCGCGCAGGAAACGAGCCAGGCGAAACAGATTTTCGTCGTTCGTTCCGGGCAGACATCTGTCGCTGCCGAGCATCAACCTCGTTGGCGATCGTCGCCACCGCCGTCGTTGCAACCCAATGCACCGAAGCGCCATAGAGCGCAAATCCTTCGATAAAAAACCCAAGCACCGACCGCCAGATAGCGTCGGCTCGGCCCATTGCGGGCCTCGTCGCCGGAAGCGATCTAGCTCCGATATCGGAAGGTTCCAGAATTTGCCCCGATCCTTCGGGTCGGGAGCCGCGTCTGTTGCGCGCGTCATTGCGCGGCGTTGGCAAAGAGCCAGATGCCGCCGGCAAAGAGGGGCCCCTGCGATCAAGCGAGGGGGTCAATGGAAGGAACTGGTGTTTCATCTTTGAATTCTCCGTCGACCAATACGGAGACTCTGATGGCTGCCCGTTACGCGATGATCAGCTGCACCGATAACTCGGCTACAACCGTAACCGCACTGCCACATTTCGATCTCGCTCAGAAGGGTTCGACCGGTAATGCGAACACATAACCTATCCCCCGCTCGGTCTGGATCACACGCGGTGCACTCGGATCAATCTCGAGCTTGCGCCGTAGACGCAACACCTGAACATCGATGCTTCGATCAAAGATGTCCTCGTGCATCCGGGTCGACTGCAATAGCTGCTCACGCGACAGCGGACGTTGCGGCGCTTCGAGGAACGCCAGCAGCAATGCATACTCGCCCTTGCTCAGCGCAACCGGCGTTCCCTTGGGGTCAAGCAGCCTGCGACCACGCCGCTCGAGTTGCCAACGGTCGAACCTGTATCCGCCCCGTTCCGGATTGTTAGCGCGTGCGAGGCGTCCCATCTCCTGCCGCCTCAGGACCGCACGGACGCGGGCCAACAATTCCCTGAGACTGAACGGCTTGATGATGTAGTCGTCTGCACCGAGTTCGAGGCCGACGATGCGGTCGATTTCGTCAGGGCGATGGCCAGTCGTGATGATGACCGGAACGTCCGAATGAGATCGGATCTCCCGCAACATGTCGAGCCCGTCGTCCTGGCCTAGCCGCAGATCCAGAATAATCAGGCTGGGTTCGGCTCCGGTCAGATAGCGATTGAGCTCGGTTCGATTTGAAGCGGGCTTCGTCGGGATATTGTGATCCTCCAGGTATCCGATCACCAATTGCCGCAACGAAGGATCATCATCAACAACAAGGATATGGCCAGCATCGGCAAGCATAAATTTGGTCTCTCAACTTTTCTTGTCAGACTGTGCCCCTGCAATTCGAACCTTCAGCAAATCCCTGCCCTCACGCCCGCTTCCCAACCGGACAGCGATCAAGCCGTATTATCTAGGACCTCCGAAAATGGGCGTCGCGTGCCCAGAACGCACTTTCTGCGGTACCAGCGCGCACAGTGCCCTCTCCCAGGTGGGCGCTAGGCGAATAGCCAAACCGCTTGCGGAATCTCCGCGCAAAATGCGCATAATCGCGGAAGCCGCAGGCGTAGGCGACCTCACTCAAAGGTTGATCAGCGCCCTTTAGCGCCCGGCGATGGAGAAGATAGGCGGCGTGGTCCAGGCGATGCGAATAGATGAATTCGCTGCATGTCGTCATGCGCTCGGTGAAAAGCTTCTGAAGGTAGCGCAGCGAAATTCCAACTTCACCGGCCAACTCGGCGGGGCCGAAATCCGGATCTGCAAGGCCACCCTTCATCGCCCCGCTGATGCGCGTGAACAGCTTGTCCGCGGAGCGTGAGAAGGGGCGCGGATCCGACGGCGCAAATAGCGCGCCGACCAGGTCGTAGACGGCGAACTGCATGTAGAGATCGGCGGACGATGACGCGGCTTCCATATCCGCGTCACGAATGAGGTCGAAGAGCAGACGGCTGGTGCGAGTTATCGGCCTGCTAACGACCCCTTGCGGCTCGAATCCCAAGTGAGAGCGCAGCGCTCTCCGCGGCAGCCGAAGCGTCAGCCACTCTGGGCTGCTGAAGCGCGAGAGATAAGTCACCGGCCGCGCCGCATCGACCAGTGCAACATCGCCTACCGCGAGTCGCGCCGCCTGATCGATCTGGCTCATTTCCGTCCTCCCGGCGACTTGAAACATTAAGAGGTAATGATCCGCGCCATCGCAGCGAACATCGCGGTAACTCCGCTCTACCCGGTGATCAGGGTAGCCTGGATCGGCGGACCCCCACCTGATCTTTACCGAGGTTGCCTCAAGCCCACACGCATTGAAGGGACGAATCAAACCGGCAAAGGCATTAGGCGTCGTGACCTCGACGTCGCGCCCGCAATTCGATCGAAGCAATGCTCGCCACGCGTCGAAATCCAAAACAGGCGCGCCGTCGAGATCGTCACTCTGAAGCATCATTGCCTCCGTCCGAGTTAAGGGCGGTATTTATGGCTTCTGGCAACATCTTGCTGCAGTGAACCGCATAAGGTCTCAGAGACGTGATGAATCGTGATCAGTTTGCCATATGCCGCATATGTTGCGCTTCCCTGTGGGAACGTCTCGTGAGGCATCGGGCAAGTGGGTCGGGTATTCACAGTCCGAAAGGCCGCGGTCATCCGCGGGGCGCGCCCGCGGAGACCTGAAGCCGGCAAAATGCGAAACGGCGACGATTGGGAGATGTTGTGTTACAGCCGTAACATCGTCGCCGTCCGACGTTGGATGCCTACTGGATGCTGACACGGCGGCGGCGCGTGACTACGGTCGCCGTGGCCTGCCGCGCGGCCGAATGTTTCGGCGCATTCACGAGCTCGCCAATGATCCGAAGAATCTCGGCGCGCGTGTTGATCCCGTTGAACTCGTCGGCCATCGAAGAAGCCTGCCTACGATAGGTCGGGGTATCGAGCACGGTTCGCACGGCGTGGCGCAGCGCGGCAGGCGTCGGCTCGTTGGTCGCGAGGTCGATCCCTACGCCGGACCATGCGACCCGCGCGTTCACGTCCGCCTTGTCTTCCGTCAACCCGGCGGTGACAAGCGGAATGCCAAAGCTCATCGCCTGGTTGACGCTGCCGTAGCCGCCATTGGTAACGAATGCGTCGACCTTGGGCAGTATCCATTCGAACGGCAGGTATTGGGCAAGGCGCGCGTTGGCCGGAATTGGACCCGGGATGGCGTCGACGGGGCGCCCGCCTGCGGTGGCAACGACGAGCAGGTCAGGCTCATCGGCGAGCGCCGCCAGCGTCGGCGCAACCAGCAGGCCGAAATTGTGATTGGCCAGCGTTCCCTGGGTTACCAGCACCACCCTACGCGAGCCGTCGAGCTCATGGGCCCAGGGTGGCAGCGGCGCCTGATCCGGAATGATTGGAGGCCTGCCGACGAAACGTACCGAGGCCGGAAAGTTACGTGGAAACTCGAAGCTCGGAACGGTGAGCTGCAGATAAGCATCGGCGAGTTCGACAACCGAATCGAACATGGGCATCGACAATGGCCCGACGCCCATGGCTTGCAGCAATCTGTTCAACCGATCGCCCACCGGCTGATAAAGGTGCTCGTCATGTTCACGATAGACTGCTGCGTAGTCGTCACGCTGCGCTCGCGTGGTTGCGGGCGGCAAGCCGGCAAAATTCGGCGCACCATCCTCGCGACGCCAATGCAAGAACGACGTGCCACACAGCGCAATCGGCGGCCGCATCGATCGCGGTCCGAGCAGCATGGGCAAGACCCCGAACATCATGTCGTCGCCGACGATGATTTCGGCCGGGAAGTCCTGCAGCAGCTGCTGCATGCCCTTGTGCTGGCCGGGAACGGCATCGACGAACACCCGCTCCATGGCGACGCGGAACCATTCCAACCCCGGCGGAATGGTCTTCAATTCAGGAGCCACCGTCGCGAAGTCACGCAGGTCGAAATCCGCGCCGGCCGGAAATGCGTAAAATCTCGCGCCGATGCGTTCGATGGGACTGCGCAGAGCACTCCCCGACAGAAAGGCAACCTCGTGGCCTTCGGCGATCAGGAAACGTCCGATCGCAAGCAGCGGATTGAGATGGCCGGTGGCGGGAGTCGAAGCAAGGAGGATTTTCATGTGATCTGTCACTCTCGTTGGTGAAACCCAGCCGCTGTTCGGGGCGTCCGAAGGGGCGGCTCATGCAAGACACAGGATGGCGCCTCGCAATTACCCCGCGACTTCAAGGACGTTCGACATGGTTACGGCTGCAATGCGGGATGGCTTTGGGAAGGCGCGCAACCGCGCGCTCGACATGACGGCCAGCAACAAAGCATGAGTTTGATATTCGAGAAGCCGGCGGCCCGCCGATTACTGCCGCAGCTCTAGCCACAGGCGGTGAGAAGCGTCTCACGGATGGCTTCCAGAAGGCCTGATATCGGCTCGTAACTCTGATGAACCATACGGAGCTGGCCGGCAAACGTGCTGACGCCGATCGTTTGTCGGTCGGCTGGAAGATTGGTCAACAGCGCCGGCCCCCAGACTGCCTTGAGCTTCAACGTCCCGTATTCAACCGCAAGCGGCAAAACACCGAGGTTCGAAATGACTGCGGAGCTTTGTGGCAGGGAAGCAAACAACGCCGCCACGCTCTCTTTGCCTGCGGTTGGCGCTATCTCGGCTGCGATCCACTGCAACATTCCGGCCACCGCCGCGGGTGAGCGCGCCGTCCGGAGGCGATCCACGATGTCACGAGCATCTTGCCAGAGCGACCTCCGCTCGGAGGTGGCAATCTCGACGATACCTGCGGTAATGAATACACCGCAACCGGTGGCTTCGCTTCTCATGATCCTGCCTAGGTCGACAGGACAGTGCAGCCTGATGACATTGGCGTCGGAAGCTGGAAGGTGGCGTGAGGCAGCCGCACAGATTGCGCCATGCACGGTCGTTCCGTTCGCCTTGCAGGATCGTAGAAGGCGGGCGGTCTCTTCCTTATCCCATTTCATGGTCGCCAAATTCGCCATGAACCTATCGGGGACCGGTGCGGCCTGAGCGCCAGCTTTCGACGAGGTTTCGGCGCGTGAGACGTCCTTTCCGACGAAGGTCAGACCAGGAGCAAAGCCCGCGATCATCTCTTCGACCGGAGGACACGGCGGCAAGACCCCGAGACTTTCGCCGGCGAGCGCGCGCAAGACGTCATGGAGGACACGCGTTGCGGACAAGGCATCCATTGCCGCATGGTGAAACGTCAGGACGATCGACGCACCGTCGGGTGCCCACAAGGCCATTGCTCGCATGAGCGGGCCTCGAGCAGCATCGAATGGCACATTCAGCTCCATTTCCACGACGGCGCGCCAGGCTAGAGCTGCCGCGACCGGAGCCGTGTGGAGCTCGATTGGATTGTCGACGCGATGGAAGGCTGGTCCTGTTTCGGTATCGTCGACGATGCAGACTCTGAGCGCGGAATGCCGCCTGCGAACCTGGTCCAGCGCCGCTGCGAGCCGGGCTGAATCCAACGCTCCGTCGATCTCGGCGACGAGGCAAAAATGCACGGGAAAGGCAAGCGAGTAAAGATGGAAGAATCTCTCGCTGCACCCGAGCGCGCGGGTTGGAACGGATTCTCGTCCCTCCGCCACCAGTCCAAGTGGTTTGCTGCCCGCGACCGTTTCGCCGCCTGCCGTCACCACGTCAGCAACCGTGGCAGATGATGAGCTTGCGATCGATGGCTGCGTCTTCGTCAGTGAGGCGCTCGAGCTCACCGGGACTCTGCGACGGCACATCGCGCACTCGCGGTTGGCGGTGCCCGACCGGCGCCCGACCGATCAACCGGGTGTCTTGCGTCAGTGACGAGGGTGCGGTCGCAGCGGTGGAGAATCCGGCGGGTGATCTCGCAATTCCCACCGTCTGCGCGATGGCCCCGCGACTGCCGAGTAAGGCCAGCACTGCCACAGTCTTGATTAGGTTTCGCATGTTCACCTCTCCCGAAATATGCGTGCGTCGCCATTTGTGACGCGGCCGACGTGTGTCTTGAGGTGCTCACCTTCCGACGGTGAGATTACGAACGCATGTTGCGGGCGGCGCGAAACGACTACAGCCGTAATCTGCCCGCGAGAGGGAAAGGCCGTCTCTGAGAGGGATCGATCGAGCACCATGACAGTGCCGAGCGCCTGCATCACTTGGCCTGCATCACTTAAATGAGAGACCGCTCACACTTGCTGACGATAGATTTCTCTTGATCTCCCGGTGCACACGTCGTGCACACGCCACCTTCTAACTATTTGAAACCCTTCAACTCTCGATCCAATCCATCATAGGCCAATTTGATCTAGCTCAGACAAGGAAGATCGGGAGTGATCAACTGTGGTCCGCTTTGCGCCAAGAACGGCCCTCCCGGCTAAGTCGCAGCTTGCCCCATACAGGAACTCAGCCTGAAGATCAGAAGCGAGGTGAAGAGAACTCGACGGCCGGCACAGCTAATTGCGGAGCCATGTTCAATGCTCGAAGCAGAAAGTGATTTGCTGAGCTATTCTTGTCGGGTCGTAGGAGTACGCAATGTCGAAAGCAATTGCTGTCCTGGGCTCCGCTCTGTTCTTCGTCATTGCGCCGTTGGTGCTGGCAGGCTTCGTCCCGTGGTGGGTCACACAGTGGGAATTTCGGCCAGCTTTTTTCGGCGTCGATCTAACCCGCATCCTCGGCGGTATATTGATCATCGTCGGAGTGCCCGGACTTGTGGATTCATTTGCCCGTTTTGCGCTGGAGGGGCTTGGGACGCCCGCCCCGATCGCGCCGACACAAAAGCTCGTAGTGACTGGCCTTTATCGCTACGTGCGAAATCCGATCTACATCGCGGTCGTCGCAGTCATTTTTGGTCAGGCCCTTTTGTTTGGTGATGGACATCTCCTTTGGTACGGCGCGCTACTCTGGCTGTTTTTTCATCTCTTTGTGGTGATGTACGAAGAACCGACGCTCAAGCAAACATTCGGCACGGAGTACGAGAGCTTTCGGACTAATGTGCCGCGCTGGATTCCGCGATTGACGCCATGGCGAGGCGCATGAAGGAATCCCTGCAAGCGGCTCGATGCCGGCTGCAACAAGCAGTGCGAGACGGCGAAGCGTAGCAAGCCCGCCTAGCGGCCTCGCCCCGTGACTGCCTGGCTGAGTGGCCCTTCTGCGACATCCGCGGGACGGGTCCAGATTTCGACCGCCTTTTTCCCACAGGGTTTGGTCCCACGCCGTCGGCAGGTCTTTCAACACGTGGCGCTTGGATTTTGCCCCGGGCACAGAATGAGGGCCAATCGCGGCCTCCCAACGCGAGGCCGGCGATTTCGACGCCACAGCGCCCTCCTCTAGCGGCGGGTCGAGCTCCACGGCCGGTTCGATGCGACTCTGGCAAATGGCGATCCGACACTCCTGGTGATCGGTAATGCGGCGCTTCGGATGCTTTAGCAGCGTGCCGGTTGCATGGTCCACCGATGTGGTCCAAAGTAGCTCACCTAGACCGTCGGCTGCCACAAAAAGCGAAGATCGATCAATAGATTATCGCGAACCTGGAGTCTGGCTGGGAATCCAAATTCACCAGCCATCGAAATTCGTCAATTTACTCATGGATCGCGCATAACCCGGCACCCCGCTGTGGCAATTTGCTTTAGAGTTGCGATGTCGCTGGGGGTGATCAATGCTTTATCGGCGCTATGTCCGCGGCACGTTCGCCGCCGCAGTCTTTCTGGGCTCCTTCGCCATATCGCGTGCGGAATTCAATCCCGCATCCGTCTATCAGGAGACTTCGGAGGTCTCCGCGCGCTATCCCGATGCGGAGGTGCACTACACCACGCCGGCCTTTGCGCCCGGAAAGCAGGATTTCACCTCGCATCGCGAGTTGATGGCCTTCCTGGAGGCGCTCGCGGCCAGGTCGCCGACCATGCGGATGGAGATGGGCGCCCGCTCCCAGCAAGGACGCGTGCTCCCCGTTCTGTTCTTCTCCCGCGATCAGAACGCGCTAGGCAATGGAGCGAAGCCGGTGGTTCTCATCATCGGCCAGCAGCACGGCAATGAACCTGCCGGCGGTGAAGCGGCCCTGGTTCTGGCGCAGCGCCTCGGCGCTGGCGATCTCGCCGATCTCCTCGCTGCGATCGACGTCATCATGGTCCCGCGTGCCAATCCGGATGGCGCTGAAGCGTTTGTCCGCGGACTGGCGAACGGCATGGATCCCAACCGGGATCATACGCTGCTGCGAACCCCGGAAATCCAGACGATCGGCGCTCTGTTCAACCAATTCCATCCGCAACTCGTGCTGGATTGCCATGAATTCACCGTGGGCGGCCGCTGGATCGAGAAAGTCGGCGGCGTCCAGCGCATCGACGCGATGATCCAATACGCCACGGTCCCCAATCTTCCGCCGAGCCTGGAGAAGGCCGAATCCCAGCTATTCCTTCCGGCGATCTTGCAGGCCTTCGATACGCATGGTCTGACGCATGACTGGTATCACACGACCGACGGCAGTCGTCCCGACGCACCCGTCGCGATGGGCGGGATCGGACCGGATACCGGACGCAACGTCGCCGGCTTGCGCAATGCCGTCAGTTTCCTGCTGGAAACCCGCGGCGTGGGGCTCGGGCGCGCGCATCTGGCGCGCCGGGTCGAGACGCATGTCGTTGCGGCCGAAGCCATCCTGCAACTCGCGGCCAGGGATCCCGGCGCATTCATGCAGTTGTCGAAGCAGGCTTCAATCGAGGCGACCACGTCCGACAAGCCCCTCGTGGTCGTCGCGCATGGACATCCCGAATCGCGTGAGATGGTGTTCGTCGACCCCAAGACCGGTGCGGATAAACCCGTTACGGTCACGTGGGTCTCGGCGCTGAAGATCGACCCGGCGCTGACTCGCCCCCGACCAGCCGGCTATCTCATCAGCCGTGATGACACCCAGGCCATCGACGCGATCAAGCGGGCTGGCCTGACCTTTCAGCTCGTTTCGAATGCTGCGGTGGTCCCAGGCGAACACTATCGGGTCACCGACGTTACTTCGGGAGTGAAGGAAGATGTGCGCGGCGACGACACAGGTGCCGGAGCGATCATCAAGGGAACTTATGCGCTGGAGAAGGCCGATATCGTGTTGACGCCGAACGATGTCTTCATTCCATTCAATCAGCCCTTATCGGGCCTTGCCGTCGCACTGCTGGAGCCTGAAAGCGACGCCGGCCTGGTCGCCAACAAGTTTATTCCAGCTACCAACGGACAAGTCCTGTCGATTTCGCGACTCGATCGTGCGCCGTAACGCATTCAGGTCCTTCGCGGTGCGCCGGTCGGCGAGCGCGTCCACGAAGCGTGCGCGGACATATGTTTGGGGGACGGCAGCCCTCGTGTTCGCAGTCTTCTCGCAAGCGGGCTCTGCCGGAGTGCCGACGGTCACGGGCGCCGACATCCCGCAGTTCGGGATCTACGAGGCCAGGGTCCTCGCCGCCGACAAATCAGCGGGACCGCCGAGCGGAACGATCGATCGCGTCGCCTGGCAATTCACGTTGAGCACCACGACGGTGCCGGCGCGCAAGGGCATTCGCTTCGGCTATGAATATCGCCTCACCGGCAAACCGGATGGAGCGCTGGTGCCGGTCAGGAGCATCACAATCTTCCCATCCGGCGGTGTGCGCAGCCCGCGCACAGGCGAGGTCTTCTCGCGCGGCGATGTCACCGAGCGCTGGGCTATCGGCAGCACCGTGCTGCACGGCTACAGCCTCGACGAGGATTGGGAAGCCGTTCCCGGCACCTGGGTCCTGCAGACCTGGGTGGGCGAGCAGAAAGTCGCAGAGATGGAGTTCACGCTGACGGCGCCATGATGCCAGGCGATGGCATTACGCGACTAGCCGCCCCTGCCCCCACTTCCTCGCAGACTTTCGGCGTGCCCAGCACCTGCAGGAGAGCGGCAAGGTTTGGACACCCCAACGGACGGCGCAACCTGTGATAGCGTGGTTAACGGGTGCGAATGCGCGCACCGCCTGTGGAGTCCTTGGCGGTTCCGACGAAACCCTTTCCCTGAACCCACGAAACACGCCTGAAACAGACCGCCCACTATGCTGGTCGTCAAAATCATACAGGGACGGCCACCATGCAATTCTTCCTCGAGCTGATCTGGGACTACTCCTGCGGCCAATACCTCGTCGCCCTTCCTACGCGGGAGGACGAGCTATGATCGAGCTGATCTCCGCCGTCCTCGCCCTCTGCAGCATCGGCGTTTTTGCAGCGCACGCGTTCGACGCCTATCGTACGTCGCACTATTGAGACGGGGCGCGCCAATTTGGGCATGATCTTTTCGGAAAACCGCTCCGCACTTTTCCGGATCAAGCCTAACGCGCCCCCTCCCCATCGATCTGCCGCCCCATCAGCGCGATCGCCTTCTGGTAGACCCCGGCGGCATTCCAGGCTTCAATCGCCGCAAAGTTCGGCTCGCCGGGCTGGTAGCCGGCTCCCGCGCGCCAGCCATGCGCCCTTAGGAAATTCGCGGTCGAACTCAACGCGTTGGCGGCATTGTCGAGATTGCCGGTACCATAGGCCAGGATGTTCTTGGGCATGAACTGGGTCTGGCCGACCTCGCCATGCATCGAGCCGCGCTGGCCGGGCGACATCGAGCCACGATCAATCAGCTTCAGAGCAGCATAGAGCTGGTCGGTAAAGAACTCCGGCCGGCGGCAGTCATAGGCGAGGGTCGCTATCGAGGACAGCATGTTCTGGTTGCCGCGCTGGCTGCCGAAGCCCGTCTCCATCCCCCAGATTGCGATCAGCGGCCCCGGTGGCACGCCGTAGCGCTGCTGGATCGAGGCAAACAAGGCAGCCTGCGACTGCTTGAGCGAGCGCCCACGCGCCACGATGGTCGAGGCACCGCGCTTGGCCATGAATTGGTCGAGGGAGAGCGAAAAACTGTGCTGGCTGCGATCGGCCGCAATGGTCGCGCTGGCATAATTGGTCTGCATCAACGCGCCGATGCCGGTCGCGCCGATGCCCTTGCCACGGGCCTCTTCGCCGAACGCACGCTTCCAGCCTTCGAAGCCGCCGGGCCCGTTGCCACACTGCGCGGCGCCGGCTGCCCCGAGTTGTGCGAACAGTGCGATCGCGCCGAGCGCGGCCGTTGCAATGATGCTGCCCCTGTTCATTTTCATTCCTCTGTTCGGGGCATCCGCCCTGCTCGCAACCAACCGACGGCCGGCATTCGCCTGCCTTCACGGCATGATCCTACGCCAGCTCCGATCGCTCAAGCCCCACCGCGCGCAAACAACGCTCGGTGCGACGCTTGACATTGGCGAGGTCATCCGCCGAGCAGAAAGTCCACCATGATGCTCTGGTGCTGTTGATACATGTCGGCGCCCGTCGCCGTGACACAGCCGATCTTTCGCGCGGCGGCGATGAAGGGCGAGACCTCCGGCTTGGTGATGACACAGCCGCAATAGGTTGACGACGCCAGTTTTGCGACGTCGACCGGCAGCGGGTCGCCTTCCCTCATGCCGGCCGGCGTGGCGTTGGCCACGAAGTCGTAGCCGGCGGGATCGATCGACCCGGCCGACGCACGACCTTTGCCGAGCTTGTTCAACTGCTCGATCAGCACATCGCGGCGCTCCGTCGCCGCATCGTGAATGGCGATCTCGCGAACGCGGGCCTCGACCAGTTCGAGTGCAATGGCCGAGCCGGCACCGCCCGCCCCGACCAGCAGCGCGCGCATCCCCTCAGGCTCTATCCCCTTCGCACGCGCCGCACCGACGAAGCCGAGCCCGTCCACCATGTCGCCATGCCAGGCGCCATCCGCGCGGCGGCGCATCAAGTTCACGGTACGCAGGAAATGCGCGCGGTCGGTGGCGCTGGCGCTGGCCTGGTAGCAAGCGAACTTATGCGGGATGGTTGCGACGATGCCGTCGAGATTCTTCAGCCGCCTCGCCACCGCGAGGAAATCGGGCAGATCGGCTGGCGCGACCTGGATGGGGACGAGGATGCCGTCATGACCACGTGCGGCGAAGGCGGCGGTGAGCCCTGCGGGCGAGCGCACCTGGGCGATGGGATCGCCGACGATGACATAGAGCCGCGTCGCGCCGCTGAGCGTCGGTGACATGTCGCTCAAGCCGGCACCGGAGAGCTGCCGATCTCGGCAGCGGTCGCATAGGTCAATTCCAGCCCCTCAAGATTGCCCTCCTTGCGCCACTTCTCGAGCAGCCGCAGGAACGCCACCGGCCCGCGCCAATACTGGCTGTTGCGCGCGGCGATCGGATCGAACACGCCTTCGTTGTTGTAATAGCCGGGTGTGCATTCGGCGAGATAGGTCTGCCGGCCGATCGCGGCCTTGACGACCTCCTCGACCCAGGCGTTTTCGGCGGCGAGCGTCGGCTCCAGCGTTCTCGCGCCGCGCTTGCGCGCCTGGTTGATCACGTAGGCGATGTGGCGCGACTGCTCGTCGATGATGTGCGGGAAGTTGGCGCTCTGGCCGGCCTGCACCGTCATGATCAGGAAGCAGTTGGGGAAATCCCGGCTGTAAAAGCCGTGCATCGTCTTCACGCCTTCGCGCCAGCGCTCAGTCAGGCTGAGGCCGCCGCGGCCATAGAGTTCAAACCCCATGCGGCGGGCATAATCGGTGCCGACTTCGAAACCGCTGGCGTAGATCAGGCAGTCCAGCTCAAAGGCCTTGCCGTCGACGATGACGGCGTTTTCCGTGATCCGCTCGACGCCGTGGCCCTCGGTATCGACCAGATGCACGTTGGGGCGATTGAAGGTGTCGAGATATTCGTCGTGGAAGCACGGCCGCTTGCAAAACGCCTTGTACCAGGGCTTCAGCGCTTCGGCGGCCGCGGGGTTTTTCACCACGGCATCGACGCGGGCGCGGATCTCCTGCATCTTCCGGTAGTCGGCCTGCTCGATCACCTTGAGCGCCTGCTCGAGCGAGATCACCGGCTCCGGCTGACGACGCGGTGCGAGCAGGATTTCGCCGAGCAGACCGGTCCAGCCGTCCTGCACCAGATCCTCCTCAAACGGCTCGCCGGAGATGACAGCGGTAAAATTGTCCATCCGCTCGCGCTGCCAGCCGGGCTTCAGGCTCTTCGCCCAGGCATCATCCGTCGGCCGATCGTCGCGCACGCCGATCGCCGATGGCGTGCGCTGGAAGACGTAGAGCTCCTTTGCCGCGCGGCCGAGGTGCGGCACGCATTGCACGGCGGTCGCGCCGGTGCCGATGATGCCGACGCGCTTGTCGGCCAGTCCCATGAGCCCGCCTTCCGCGGTGCCGCCGGTGTAAGCGTAGTCCCATCGGCTGGTATGAAAACTGTGGCCTTTGAACATTTCGATGCCGGGAATGCCCGGCAGCTTTGGCCGGCTTAGCGGACCGCCGGCGAGAATGACGAAGCGCGCACGGATCCTGTCGCCGCGGTCGGTCTCGACCAGCCAGCGGGCCTCCTCCTCCCGCCATTCCATCCGCGAGATGACGGTCTGAAACAACGCGCGCTCATAAAGACCGAAATGACGGCCGATTCGGCGCGAGTGCTCATAGATCTCCGGCGCGCGCGCATATTTGCGCACCGGCATGTAGCCGGTCTCTTCCAGCAACGGCAGATAGATGTAGCTTTCGGTATCGCAGGCAGCCCCCGGATAGCGATTCCAGTACCAGGTGCCACCGAAATCAGCGGCCTTTTCCACGATACGGAAATCGTCGACGCCGGCCTCACGTAAGCGCGCGCCGCACAACAGGCCACCGAAGCCGCCACCGACAACGACGACCTCCGTCTCCTCGCTGATCGCCTGTCGCGTAAAGCCGGGTTCGGCCCAGGGGTCGTCGAGATAGTGGGCGAATTCGCCGGTCACCTCGACATATTGCGCCTTGCCCTCGGCGTGCAAACGCCGGTCGCGCTCGTCGCGATAGCGCGCCCGGAGCGTCGCGATGTCGATGTTGGATGCACCGGCTGTGCCGGTCTTGTGATTGTCCAATGACATCGATGCTTCCTCCGGGGCGGACGTTGCTCTTCCGACAACTCACGCCAGTTAGCCCACAAAGGCCGGGATGCGCAACGCGGGCGCGCTTTTGGGCGGCTAAGGGACCATCGATCCCGTTCGAGGATGTCGTGCTGTCGTATCCCGATGTGCCGCAGCCGCCCTCGTCGCGACGCGTACCGATCCCGGAAGGCAATCATCGATTGACAAAATGTCGCCAGATGGAAAACATGATCGGCGCCGGCGGGACCATTCAGGCATCGAAGCCTTGACGGGAGATCATTTCAATGACGAAGGACACCCTGACATCAGCAAGCCGCCGCCAGAGCCTGATCGCGATGCTCTCCATTCTAGTGATCGCGCTTGCGGCCTCATCGTTCACGATCAATACGGCGGCACATGCCGCAGACTCGGGTAATCTGCCGCGTATTCTCGTGCTCGCAACCGGCGGGACCATCGCGGGTCAAGCCGATCCACGCGCAGCAGGCGCCTACAAATCCGGTCAGATCACCGGTGAGCAACTGGTCGCCTCGGTCCCGGGCCTCGACAAGCTCGCGAGCGTGAATGCCGAGCAGATTTCGTCGATCGGGTCGCAGGACATGAACGACAAGGTCTGGTTTGCGCTAGCCCGTCGCATCCAGCAGGCGTTCGACAAGAACGAGGCCGATGCGGTCGTCATCACCCACGGCACGGATACGCTGGAGGAGACCGCGTTTTTCCTTGATAACGTGGTCAAGGGCGACAAGCCGGTCGTCATCGTGGGCTCGATGCGTCCGGCCACGGCGGTCAGCGCGGATGGTCCTGGCAATCTCTATGAAGCCTTCCAGGTCGCCGGCGATCCGCGTTCTCGCGGGCGGGGCGTCATGGCCGTGTTGAACGACAAGATCCAGAGCGCCCGCTCGGTGACCAAGACCAACACCACGAGCATCGAGACGTTCATGTCGCCCAACGACGGGCCGATCGGCTATGTCGACACCGCCGGTGGCGTTCGCTTCATGGCGCAGGCGCCGGGTGCGAAGCGTGCGACCTATACGCTGCCGGCAAGCGATCCATTGCCCCGCGTCGAGATCATCTACTCCCATGCCAACATGGATGCCATTCCGATCGAGGACGCGATTTCGCACGGCGCAAAGGGCATCGTGCTCGCAGGCGTCGGCGACGGCAACACGTCGAAGTCCGCACTTGACGCGCTCGAGGCGGCCGCAAAGAAGGGCATCATCATCGTCCGCGCCACGCGCGTCCGCTCCGGCTTCGTCACGCGCAACGTCGAAGTCGACGACGACAAGAACGGCTTTGTCGTTTCCGAGGACCTGAACCCGCAGAAGGCGCGCGTCCTCACCCAGCTCCTGATCGCGAGCGGCGTCACCGCCCCGGCCGAGCTTCAGAAGGCCTTCACCGCGACCTGGTAGTTTTTTGTTCGAGCAAGATCTCCGCGCAAACGCGTTCCGCGTTTGTCGCGAGGGAAAACCGCTTCACACTTTGCGCTAACGAGGCCCTTCAGGTCCGGATCATGCTCTAGTTCAGCACCTCGACGGTCGCCGAGCGGCCGGCGACCAGTGCGATGTTGTCGGGGATCTGGTCAAGCGCGATTCGCACGGGAACGCGCTGCGCCAGGCGCACCCAGCTGAACGTCGGGTTGACGTTAGCGAGCAAATTCGCGCCCGCAGCGCGGTCGCGATCCTCGATCCCGGCCGCAATGCTTTCGACATGACCGGTGAGCCTGGTAGGCTCACCCATGAGGCGGACCTGCACCTTGTCGCCAATGCGGATGCGCGCGAGCTTGGTCTCCTCAAAGTAGCCCTCGACGTGTAGCGTGTCGGTGTCGACGAGCGCCATCACGCCCTTCCCGGCCGTCACATACGCGCCGGGCCGCAAGTCCATGTTGGTGATGATGCCGTTCACTGAGGCCCGCACGTCGCTGCGATCGAGATTGAGTTGGGCCACCGCTCGGTCGGCGACCACCTGATCGTAGGCCGCCTTGGCCTGCAACTGCGTGGCCAGCACCTGTTCCTGCTTCTGCTGCGAGACCGCGTCGGTGGTGAGCGCGCTGTAGCGCTTGAGGTCGGCATTGGCCTGGTCGAGCGTCGCGCGATGGCCGGCAAGTGCGGCGTCGGCCTGTTGCAGTGCCAACGCAAAGCGTTCCCGATCGATGCGGAACAGCACGTCGCCGCGATGAACCTTCTGGTTGTCCTTGACCAGAATCTCCGTCACGAAACCCGACACGTCGGGCGCAACCTGGACCACGTCGGCGCGGACGCGCCCGTCGCGCGTCCAGGGCGACTCCATGTAATAGGCCCAAAGCCCGCGGCCAACGGCGAGCGCCGCGACGACGACCAGCATGGTCAGAGCCACGCGACCGAGCCACCCAAAACTCCCTTTCATGGCAGAAACTCCGAAAGATAGACGACGCCGCCGAGAATGCAGACGAACAGCGCGAAATTGAACAGCGCGCGATGCCAGACCAGCCGGTAGAGGCCGAAGCGCTGCATCAGCCGGCGCAAGAGAGCGCTGAGCGCAAAGGCCACAATCAGCCACAAGAGCAGCGCCGGGACGAGCACGCCATAAATGTCGATCTCATACCTCATGCCGCAAAGCTCTCCCCTCGCTGCGGGCGATAAGCCGGCGCTCCCGGAAACAGCCCTCGCCGGATGCCCACGAGCCCGAGCAGCGCGTCCTCCCGCGCCTGCGGGTTGGGATCCTCGACGGCCGCGGCGAGCGCAGCGTCGATGCGCGTCAGGAGCTCAGTCGGCATGCCGCCGCCGGCATAGCTGCGGAATGCGACGGCGAGTTGGTCGAGCATGTCGTCGAGAACGAAGAGCGTGGATGCAGCTAGGCCGTAGCGAGCCCGCCGAAGATGTATGATGTTGAGCCCGATGCGGAGCTGCGCCAGGCTCTCGGTGTCGCGACGGTCGGCCTCCGAGACGAAGGCGATACGCTGCACGAGCAATCCCATTCGGTGCAGCATCAGGCCCGCAAATTCCGCGCGATCATGCTTGCCGCGGCGTTCGGCGGCAACCGCGAGCGTCTTCCAGCTCGACAGCACCAAGCGCTTGGCGATCCACTCGGCCCCCACCCCGCGCGCGATCCTGGTCACCACCTCCGCGGCGACGATGCCGAGAAAGAAGGCGATGGTGGAATTGGCGAAGGCACCAAAGTCCGCGCTGTAGGTGGATTGCAACGCGAGCAGCGTCGCGGTGTTGACCGCGAGCGCCGAGCCGCTGCTTGCAGTCGCTGGCCGCGCGATCAGGAGGCCGTAGAGCAGGAAGGTCGGCGCCAGCGCGAGGATCAAGACCTCGATATCGGAGATCGCAGGCACCACCGCGAACAAATAGATCGCGACCACGACGATCGCGACCAGCGACCACAGGCCAAAGCGACGGATGAAGCGTGCGGGCTCGTCCTGGGCGGCGAAAAAGCAACAGGCCACTGCCGCCATCATCGGCGCCGAGGCGCCGTCCGGCCAGGCGGTCCCGATCCAGAAGGCGCAGCAGATCAGGATGGCGATGACGGCACCGGCCGCCGACCACAGCGCGAGGCCGCGGTCGCGATGACGCACGGCCGCAGCACCAGCCTCGGGCTGGAAGGCGAGATCGACCGTCGAAATCCTGCGGCCTGCCGCGATCGCCTCGCTCAGCGCGCGGCAGTCACGGGAGAGATCGACGAACTCGCGCAACCGCGATAGGAGGCTGGTCGTGATGATCCGCTCCCAGGAAGCGTTGCCGTCGAGTGCCGCCTGCCGCGCCTCGATCGTGGCGCGGATCGGGCCGGCCGGCAGCCGCGCGTCCTCCGAGACCCATGTGCCGAGATCCCAAAGCAGGCGTTTCAGCTCGGGCTGTGCCTGGAGGCCACGTTCGCCAAGGGCGGCCAGCCGATCCTCAGTCGAGGCGATCACGGGCAAGAGCATCAGCATCCGCATGCGGATCTCGCGAAGGCCGGTCACGGCTTCGGCGTCCGCCACGCGGTCATAGCCGAGATGGATTGCAAGCGTGCCGATCTCGACAATGTCGGTGGCAAGGCGCAGCCGGAGCGCGCGGCGCGCCTCAACGGTGCCGCGACCCAGCAATGTGTCGTGGCTCAGGAGGCGCGCGTCCCTGAGCCAGTTGTCGACCCGCGCAGCGACAGCCGGGGCGACGCTGCGGGGAAACACGATGGTCGAGACCAGGCTCGCACAGATGATGCCGAGCGAGATCTCCTCCACCCGCGCAATCGCGATGTCAAAGATGTTTCCGGGATCTGAAACCGAGGGAAAGCCGATCAGCGCAACCGTGTAGCCGGCCAGCATGAAGAGGTAGCTGCGCGGCGTGCCGTCGAGCAGCGAGACGTAAAGGCAAAGACCGACCCAAAGTGCGATTGCGAGACAGAGCAGCTCCGGCGCGTCGACGAGATTGGGCACCATGGCCACCGTCGCCGTGGCTCCGACGAGCGTCCCGATCACACGGAAGAATGCCTTCGAACTGGTCGCGCCGGCGAGCGGCTGCGAGGTGATGTAGACGGTCGCCATCGCCCAATAGGGCCGCGGCAGGTCGATCCACAGTGCGATGACGAGCGCCAGCATCGACGCGGCAAACGTCTTCAAGGCAAAGATGAGGTCCGCGTGGCGGACCAGGAACGGCTCGTCAGCGCGCATGACTATTTCGCCTCTGAACCAGTCTTCGCGTCATGCAGGCGGTTGGCGCGCTGCTCGATGCGCTGGAGCGTCGCGAAGGTTATCGCAAGTTCCTCGGCTCCGATATCCTTGAGCAGGCTCGCCCGCACCCGCCGCAACACGCGATTGATCTCCTCGACCTTGGCGTCACCCGTTGCTGTGAGATGTAGCGTTTTGGCACGTCGGTCGGTCGGATCCTCGCGGCGTTCTACGAACCCCTCGGCCTCCAGAAGATCGATCAGCCGCACCAGCGAGGGGCCCTCGATCCCCAATTCGTCGGCGAGTACGCCCTGGCGCACCGAAGTTCCCTGCCGGGACAGCAACAGAAGTGGAATCGCGGTCGCATAGGACAGGTCGTGATCCGACAGCGCCTGGTCCGACTCGCGACGCCAGATGCGGCCAAGGCGCGCAATCAACCGGCCAATCTCGGCGTGGATATGGGACTGCGAGGGAGCCATGCAAATTAGATAGGACACAAACTATTAGGAGGCAACTATATACGTCGGATTATTGCGACTGATCACGGGAAAGCGAACGAGACCGACGCACCATGAGCGCGGGTTCCACGACGGAGGCAGGCCAGGCGCTGCACGGCGACAGCAGCCTGTCGCTCGTGCCGACCTTTGTCGTGGTGGCCGTGGATGCCACGGGATTGGGGATCATCCTGCCCCTGCTCCCATTCTACTCGCTGCGGCTCGGCGCGACACCGTTCATGCTGGGCATGCTGATCTCGGCCTACGCCGTCTGCCAACTCATAGCCGGACCGGTGGTGGGCATGCTCTCGGACCGCTATGGCCGCCGCAAGGTCCTGCTCGTCAGCCAGATCGGTACGTTCGTCGGCTTTACCCTGCTCGCGCTTGCAACCAACCTGACCCTGGTCTTTCTCGCCCGGATCATCGACGGTCTGACCTCGGGCAATATCTCGGTGGCGCATGCCTATGCGGCCGAGCACAGCGCGCCGTCGACGCGCAAGCAGGCGCTCGGGATGACCAGCGGAGCGATCGGAACGGGACTGTTGCTGGGACCGGCGCTTTCCGGCTTTCTCGTCCATTACGGTGACACCGCGCCGGTATGGGCCGCCGCGGCACTATCGCTCATCAGCATTTTGGCGACCGTCGCCTTGCTGCCGCCCGACCATCCTGCCTCCGAGCCGCTCTATCATCACCGCGTTCCCCAAGCGGAGGTGACACGCGCGATCGTCGGCATGCGTCATGCGTGGCGGGTGCTCGGCCTCCTGATCGTGTTCTTCTTCGTCAACTCGATGTTCCTGTCGCAGATCGGCCTATTCCTGTCGGCGCGGTTCTCATGGGACGGGCATCCCTTCGGCGCGCGCGAGCTCGGCTGGGTATTCGCCTATGCCGGCTTCATCAACATGGTTGTCCAGGGCCTGCTGATTACGCGCGCGAACCGCTTTGCATCCGACCGCGGCATCGTGCTGCTGGCATTCGCATGCATGGCGCTGGGATTTTCCGGCCTCGCGATCGGAAACAGCAACAGCCTGCTCGCCATATTCCTGACGTTAATCATCATCGGCACCATGTTCACCCGCAGCACGCTGACGGCGGAATTGTCACGCAGCGCCGCGATCAACCGCCAGGGCATGATCATGGGCCTCAACCAGTCGCTGATGTCGGGCGCCAACATCACCGCGCCGCTCCTGAGCGGCGCGCTGATCGGTCATCGGCTGTTCGTCGTCTGGGCGCTCGCGATGGCGGGCATCGCGGCAATGGGAGCGGCACTGGCCTGCCGCTTGCCCGCCTCGCCTCGGGCGCGCTAGGCGCCTGCCTCAGTTGGCGTCGTAAACCTCCGGATCGTAGCTCGAGCTGGGCTTCTTGAAGGCGTTGCGGAGCGCCGGCGACATCGGGACGTTGAAATTGATCCCGTTCGGCGGCACCGGCGATTGCAGCCACTTCTTGTAGAGCACCTCGATCTCCGGGCTCTGGTAGAGCTCGGCGGTCGCGCGGTCGGCAAGCGCCTTGAACGGCGCGTCGTCCTTGCGCAGCATGATCCCGAATGGCTCAGCCTTCGAGAAGCTCTCGTCGCTGATCATGTAGAGCGACGGCTCCTTCGAACGCGCGATCGCTACCGCGAGCTGCACGTCGTCGAGCGCATAGGCCTGCGCGCGGTCGGTCTCCAGCATCAGAAAACCCTCGGCCTGGTCCTTGGCCGGCAGAATATTGATCCCGAGGTTGCGCTGGGTATTGACCTTGGCAAGCTGGTTCAAATTCACCGATCCCGCCACCGCTGTGACTGACTTGCCCTTGAGGTCATCGATCGTATCGAGCTTCTGCGCTTTCTTAGCGGCAAATCGCGTCGCGCTAAGGAAGTGCGTGTTGGTGAAGGCCACCTGCTTCTGGCGATCGGCGTTGTTGGTGGTCGCCGAGCAATGCAGGTCGAGCGTGCCGTTGACCATCAGCGGGATACGGTTCGACGACGTCACCGGCGTGAACTCGACAGCGATGTCAGGCAGGCCGAGCTGCTTCTTCACGGCATCGACGATTTTGAGGCAGATATCGAGCGCAAAGCCAACGGGCTTCTGGTCCCCGTCCAGATAGCTGAAGGGAATGGACGCTTCCTGGTAGCCCAGAGTGATCTTCTTCGTCTCCTTGACCTTCTCGAGGGTGCCTCCGAGGTCTTCGGCTGCAACCGGGCCCGTCACAAGGGCAAGAGCGAAAAGCACGGCTCCCAAGCGCATCAATCTCTCCTGATATCATATCGACTGCGGGCATTCATGCCCAAGCCATACAATGAGATCCTGAGCCGATACGCAACCCTTCGCAAATGCTGGGCCACCTTCGCTGCGAGACTACGTCTACCAGCTATCGCGTTTCATAGGGGACGCGCTCCTTCGGCTCCATCCAGATTCCCGCCTGCGAATGCTCGCGGATGTGATTGACCAGGAAGTCGGAAAACACCCTGATCTTGGCGGGCAGCCTGACGCGGTTCTGGTAGGCGATGTTCATGGTGAGCAAGGGCAGCTCCCAGTCCATCAACAGCGGCACGAGTTGTCCCGAGGAAATGTCGCCCTGCACGATATAGAGCGGCTGGACGAGGATGCCGAGGCCTGCGAGCGCGGCGCCGCGGATCACCTGGCCGTCATTGCTGTCGAGCGTCGGCGCGATGCGGATGGTCTGGGCCGCATTGTCCTTGCTGAGCCGCAGCGAATAGGGATCGTTGGCGAGGTTGTAGATCAGCATGTCGTGGCGGGCGAGATCTGCCGGGTGCTCCGGCCGGCCCTGCCTCGCGAGATAGGAGGGAGCTGCCGCCAGCACGCGCCGCATCTGGCCGATGCGGCGGACGACGATGTTGGAGTCGGGCTCGTGCTCCCTGGTACGGATCGCGACGTCGATGCCCGCCTCGATGAAATCGGGATAGCGGTTGGCGGTGATGATCTGCACGCTGAGCTTTGGATAGAGCGCGCGGAACGCCGGCAGCATCGGCGCGAGATAGATCATCGCAAACGACAGCGAACTCGTGACCCGCAGCACGCCCTTCGGCGACAGCGCGCGGTCCGATACCGCGTCTTCGGCCTCGGCAAGCTCGTTCAAGAGCGTGCTGCAACGCTGCAAGAGTTCCTGCCCTGCTTCCGTCAGCCACTGCCGGCGCGTGTTGCGCTCGATCAGCCTCACCGCGAGCCGCTCCTCCAGCGCGCTGAGATGCCGGCTCGCGGCGGCATTCGACATTCGCAATGTTTCGGCCGCCTTGGAAAGGCTGCCGAGCTCGGCCGTTTTGGAGAAGACCTCGAGTTGAAGAAGACGGTCCATTTTTGCATAAATCGGAAAAGAGACTTACGATTTTTGGCCTTTATTTCCGATTTCTGCAAGGCAAAATACCCCAAACAGCAAGACGAGCGGCGAGGAAATCAGGAAAATGTCGGGCCCGATCAGGCACATCGTGATGTGGCGGCTGCGCGGGGAGACGCCCGCGGAGCGCTCCGCGGCCCGGCTCAAGGTCAAAACCCTTTTCGAGGGCCTGAAGGGCCAGATCGATGGCCTCACTCATATTGAGGTCGGCCTCGACGTCAGCGATGTCGACTACGCCTGCGACGTCGTGTTGTTCTCCGAATTTGCCGATCAGGCCGCCCTTCAGGCCTATGCAACCCATCCGGAGCACCTGCGCGTCCGCGAGGCGCTCGGCGACTTGCGGATCGGCCGCTTCCAGGTCGATTATCCCATCAAAGAGACCGGCGCATGATCGGTTCATTCACCTTTGAAAATCTCCCCTGCCGCGTCGTATTCGGCAGCGGAACGCTTGCGGCAGCCAAGGCCGAGGTCGAGCGGCTGGGCGGCAAGCGCGCGCTGGTGCTGACGACGCCGCAGCAGGAGGCGCAAGGCAAGAACCTCGGCGCTGCGCTCGGCCCGCTCTATGCCGGCCTCTTTGCCGGCGCGACCATGCACACGCCGGTCGAGGTCACCGCGCAGGCGCTCGCCGCGATGAAGGTCTGCGAGGCGGACTGCGTCGTCTCGCTCGGCGGCGGCTCGACCACGGGCCTTGGCAAGGCGCTGGCGTTACGCACCGGCGTCAATCAGCTCTGCATCCCCACCACCTATGCCGGCTCGGAGATGACGCCGATCATCGGCCAGACCGAGAACGGCCTTAAGACCACGGTGCGCGACGCGGCCGTGCTGCCGGAGACCGTGATCTACGATGTCGACCTCACTTTGACGCTTCCGGTCGGCCTGGCAGCGACCTCCGGCATCAATGCGATCGCGCACGCGGTCGAAGCGCTTTATGCACGCGACGCCAATCCCGTGACCTCGCTGATGGCGGAGGAAGGCATCCGCGCGCTAGCGCGTGCCCTCCCCGCCATTGCCGCGAAGAGCGACGACCGCGAGGCCCGCACCGAAGCGCTCTATGGCGCCTGGCTCTGCGGCGTCTGCCTCGGTACCGTCGGCATGGCCTTGCATCACAAGCTCTGCCACACGCTCGGCGGCACGTTCGATCTGCCGCACGCTGAGACCCACACCATCGTGCTGCCGCATGCGCTGGCCTACAATGCGCCCGCCGTGCCCGATGCCATGATGCGCATCTCACGCGCGATCGGCGCGGCCGATGCATCGCGAGGGCTTTACGACCTTGCCAAGCGGCTGAATGCAAAGCTGGCCCTGCGCGACATCGGCATGCCCGAGGGCGGTATCGACAAGGCGGCGGATCTCGCAGTCACGAACGCCTATTGGAATCCGCGCCCGCTCGAGCGGAACGCCATTCGCGACCTCATCGCGCGCGCCTGGGCGGGCGAGCCGCCGGTCGCAACCAAAGCGACGGCCTGAGGCGATGCGGCGCACGCTGATCAAATCGGCAACCATCATCAGCATGGATGAAGCCATCGGCGATCTCCGGGCCGGCGATGTGCTCGTCGAGGGCAACCGGATCGTTGACGTGCGCACCGGCATCGAGCTTGGCAGCGGAGCGGCCGGCACCGATGTCATCGACGGCACGGGGCGCATCGTCATCCCGGGTCTGATCAACGCGCATATGCACACCTGGCAGACGGGCTTGCGCGGGTTTGCCGCGAACTGGACGCTACTCGAATATTTCCGCCGCATGCATGCGGGGCTGGCGACCGTGTTCCGGCCCGGCGACATCTATATCGCAACCCTCGTCGGCGCACTGAATCAGATCAATCAGGGCACCACGACGCTGGTCGATTGGTGCCACAACAATCCGACACCTGACCACACTGATGCCGCGGTGCGAGGTCTGATTGAGAGCGGTATCCGGGCCGCTTTCTTCCACGGCTCACCGAAGCCCGAGCCAAAACCCGGCGAGCCGCATTTCTCCGAGATCCCGCATCCGCGCCGCGAGGTCGAGCGGCTGCTGGCGGGTCCCCTCGCCAACCGTGGCGGCCTCGTCACGCTCGGACTTGCCATTCTCGGCCCGCATTATTCGACGCTCGACGTCGCCATGCATGACTTCGGCCTGGCGCGGGAGCTTGGCCTGATCGCATCGATGCACCAGGGCGGCGGTCCGCCCAAGACCCCTGGCGGCTGGGAGAAGCTGATCGAGGTCGGCCTCGTCGGTGCGGGCGTCAATATCGTCCACGGCAACGATCTCTCCGACGACCTCCTGCAACGTCTCGTCGATCTCGGTGCGTCGTTCTCGGTGACGCCGGAAAACGAGATGATCCAGGGTCACGGCTTCCCGATTACGGGACGGCTCCTGAATCGCGGCGTCCGGCCGACGATCGGCATTGATCTCGAATCCGTGCTGGCCGGCGATCTCTTCTCCGCCGCGCGTGTCGCGCTGTCGATGCAGCGGGCGCTCGACAATGCCGAGTCGCGCAAGGCCAGCGGCAGCATTCCGGCGACGACGACGATTCCGGCGCGCGAGGCGCTGCGCTGGATCACGCTGGAAGGCGCCCGCATGCTTGGCCGCGACAGCGAGATCGGCTCACTGACGCCGGGCAAGCTTGCCGACCTCGTGGTCATCAATGCCTCCGATCTCAATCTCTTTCCGGTCCACGATCCCGTCGCCACGGTCGTCATGCAGACGAGCCTTGCCAATATCGAGGCCGTGATGATCGACGGCGTCTGGAAGAAGCGGAACAGCAGGCTTCTGGTCGACGGGCTGGAGCCGAAGAAGGAGCTGCTCGCGCAATCCGGGCGGCGGCTGGTGCAGGACATCGAACGACAGGGACGCGCCGCCTGAGGCGCCAATGGACAACAAGAATGACAGACTCTTCGAGAAACATCGCTTTCATCGGCATCGGCAAGATGGGCCTGCCGATGTCGACGCTCGTCGCCAAGGCCGGCTGTGCCGTGACCGCCTTCGACCCAAGTGCGGCTCGTATCGCTGCCGCACGTGAACAGGGCATCGCTGTTGCGGCGTCACCGACTGACGCAGTCAGCGGCCGGGCCGCTGTGATCACTTCCCTGCCCGACGATGCTGCGCTGCGCGCCGTGATGCTCGGCCCAACCGGCCTGATCGGCTCGATGGCGCCGGGAGCCGTGCTGATCGAGACCAGCACAGTCAGCGCGGAGGCCTCCGCTGAGGTTGGTGCCGCGGCACAGGCGCGCGGTGTCGCCTATCTGCGTGCACCGGTCTCGGGCAATGCCAGCATCGTCCACACGGGCGCGCTGACCTGCTTCGTCTCGGGCCCGAAGGACACTTTCGAGGCCGCAAAGCCGCTGTTCGCAACTTTCACCCGTGCGCAGTCATATCTCGGGCCCGGCGAAGAGGCGCGCTACGCAAAACTCGCTGTCAACCTGATGATTGCGGTGTCGGCCGCCATGATGGCCGAGAGCCTCGCGCTCGCGCGCAAGGGCGGAATCGCCTGGCAGGACATTCTGAAGGTGCTCGATGACAGCGCGGTTGCCTCGCCCATGGTGAAGTACAAGACCGCGCCGCTCAGGACCCGCGATTTCGAGTCGACATTCTCCTGCAAGCAGATGGCCAAGGATCTCGATCTGATCCTTGGTGCCGGCCATGCCGTCGGCGTCCCGCTGCAACTCGCAGCGCAGGTGCGCGAGACCTACGGCTCGCTGGTCGCGCAGGGCGACGGCGAGACCGACTTCATCGCGACCGTCAAGCACCTGGAACGGCTGTCCGGGCTTGGCGAGCCAAAACTCTGATCAACGGAGGCAACGTTGCGTAACTTCAACGAGAACACGATCACCGACGCCGTGCTGGAGCGGATCACGGGCGCGACCGATCCGCGCGTCAAGCAAGTGAGCGAGGCGCTGGTGCGCCACCTTCATGCCTTCGTGCGCGAGGTCCGGCCCACCCAGAAGGAATGGGAGTACGGCATCGACTTCCTCACCCGCACCGGCCACATGTGCGACGACAAGCGCCAGGAGTTCATCCTGCTGTCGGACACGCTCGGCGTCTCCATGCTGGTCGACGCCATCAACCATCCAGTGCCGGAAGGCGCGACCGAGACCACGGTGCTGGGCCCCTTCTTCGTGCAAGCCGCTCCGGAGAAGACCCGCGGCGAGAACATCTCGGGCAAGATGGAAGGTGATCCGATGCTGGTCACCGGTTCGGTCTCGGCCGTCGACGGCCGGCCGCTCGCGGGCGCCGTGGTCGATGTCTGGCACTCCGACGACGATGGCTATTACGACGTGCAGCAGCTCGACAAGATCGGCGATCTCGCGATGCGCGCGCGCTTCCACACCGACCAGAACGGCCGCTTCCATTTCTGGTCGATCAAGCCCGCCGCCTACCCGATCCCACATGACGGGCCAGTCGGCGAAATGCTGGAGGCGCAGGGCCGACATCCCTGGCGTCCCGCGCATGTGCATTTCATGATCTCCGCGCCCGGCTTCGAACAGCTCGTGACGCATGTGTTCGTCGCCGGCGACCAGTACCTCGACAGCGACGTGGTGTTCGGCGTCAAGGATAGCCTGATCCGCGAGTTCGTCCGTCATCCGGCCGGCCGTGCGCCGGATGGTCGCATGGTGGACAGCGAATATTTCCATCTCAACTATGATTTCGGCCTGAAGCAGGTTGCGAGCGGCGCAAGAGCTGCTTAAGCCGGATCACGGCTGAAAGGACCGACAAGAGTCCGGCAAGCCGAGCTTTTTGGAGAGGACGGACGATGGAGGAGGCTGACACACCGCTGCTCGAGCTGCGCGGCATCAGCAAGGAGTTTCCGGGCGTCAAGGCGCTGGACGACGTGTCCTTTGCCGTGTTTCCCGGCGAGGTCCATATGCTGCTGGGCGAGAACGGTGCCGGCAAGTCGAGCCTGATGAAGGTGCTGTGCGGAGCCTACCGAGCCGACGCCGGCGAATTCTACTACAAGGGCCAAAAGGCCGCGATCGCCTCGACCACGGATGCGCAGATGCTCGGCATCGCCGTCATCTTCCAGGAATTCTCGCTCGTCCCCCATCTCGACATCGCTCAAAACATCTTCCTCGGCCGCGAGCCGAAGGGTCGCATTCCCGGCACCATCGACCGCCGCAGGATTTTAGCCGACGCCAAGCGCGTGCTCGACACCATCGGCTTCGAGATCGACCCCTCTGTCACCGTCGACAAGCTCGGCGTCGCGCAGCAGCAGATGGTCGAAATCGCCAAGGCGATCAGCCAGAATGCGCGCATCCTGGTCATGGACGAGCCGACTGCGGCGCTGTCAGACCGCGAAACCGAGCTCCTGTTCGCGCTGATCGCACGGCTAAAGGCCGATGGGGTTGCCATCGTGTATATCTCGCACCGCATGGCCGAGGTGTTCGCGCTTGGCGACCGCATCACCATCCTGCGCGACGGCCGGCGTATCGACGGCGTCAGGCCGGCCGACGTCACGCCCGACCAGCTCGTGCGCATGATGGTCGGCCGCACCGTCGACATGACCTATCCGCGCAACTTCGCCGACAAGCCCGGCGAGGTGCTGCTCAGCGTCAAGGGCCTGACCTCACCGACCGGTATTTCCGAGATCGACATCGAGGTACGCCAGGGCGAGATCGTCGGTCTCTGCGGCCTCGTCGGCTCGGGCCGCAGCGAAGTCGCGCGCGCGATCTTCGGCGCCGATCCCGTGACCTCCGGCGAGATCATCTTTGACGGCAAGACCATCTCCGGCGAACCCGACGTCGCGGCACGCCGCGGCATCGCCCTGATCCCGGAAAGCCGGAAGAGCGAGGGCCTCGCACTGCTCCGCTCGGTCGGCGACAATCTCGTGGTCTCGGCGCTGCGAAAGTTGTTTCCAAGCGGCCTGTTCGATCAGCGTAGCGCGCAACGCACGTCCGACAACCTGATCCGGCAGCTCAGGATCGCGACGCCGAGCGCCCGCCAGACCGTCGGCCTGCTCTCTGGCGGCAACCAGCAGAAAGTCGTGATCGGCAAGTGGCTGGCTGCCGGCGCGAAGCTCTTCATTTTCGACGAGCCGACACGCGGCATCGACATCGGCGCCAAGTCCGAAATCTTTGCCCTGATCGACCGGCTGGTCGCCGAGGGCGCGGCTGCGCTGATGATCTCGTCCGAGCAGGTCGAGATCTGCCATGTCTGCGACCGCGCCTACGTGATGCGCGAGGGCCGCATCGCCGGGCATCTGGCGCGCAATGAACTGACCGAGGAGAACATCGTGCGACTGGGGATGCACCATGCATGAGGCCGCGGTCATTTCGCAACCAAATCCGCTCCAGCGCATTCCCGGCGTCGCCATCGTGCTCGTGCTCCTGGTCGCGCTGTTCGGGGCGATCGCCCCCGGCTTCCTGTCGGTCGCCAACCTCTCCAACGTGCTGGTGCAGTCGACGATCCTGACCATGCTCGCGCTGCCGATGACGCTGATCATCATGACCGAAGGCCTGGACCTCTCGATGGGCGCGGTGCTGACGCTGACCTCACTCTGCGTCGCCATCGTGTCGCTCGCGACCAAGTCGATGCTGCTGGGTCTTGGTGCCGGCGTGCTGGTCGGTGCGGCCTTCGGCACGATCAATGGCTGGCTGGTCGCGATCCTCGGAATACCGCCCTTCGTCGCGACGCTCGGCACACTCGGCATGGCGCAGGGCCTGTCGCTGATCGTCTCTGACGGCCAGAGCGTGGTCGGCATCCCGCACAGTGTGCGTGACATCTACTCATCCACGCTTCTTGGCGTGCCCTTGCCGATCGTGATGGCGCTCGCGACCTACGCGTTCTTCCATGCCCTGCTCTATCACACCCGCTTCGGCACCTACATCTTCGCGCTCGGCGGAAACCGAGAGGCGCTGAGATATGCCGGCCTCTCGCCGAACCGGCTGCTGATCGCCGTCTACGCGCTCGGCGGCACCATGGCCGGGGTCGCAGGCCTCTTGATGACCGCGCGCATGAATTCCGGCCACCCGACTGCCGGTCTCGGCCTCGAATTCGATGCGATCGCGGCGGTTGCGGTTGGCGGCACCTCCTTCGAGCGCGGCAATGGCTGGCTGCTCGGCACCGTGCTCGGCGTCATCGCCGTCGGCGTCCTGCGTAACGGCCTCAATCTGATCTCGCTGCCGTCCTCGGTGCAGGTCGCGAGCGTCGGCGTTCTCGTCATCGTCGCGCTGTTCCTGGACGGCATCAGGAACCGCGCATGACCGACATCACCAAGGAGGCCCTCTCGACGCCCCGCTCCTTCCTGTCGCAGGACGCGATCCAGGTGTTCTACCGCTTGCTCGCGGCACTGCTGATCTGCGCGGTGCTCGCTGTCCTCAGTGACTCCTTCCTGAGCCTCGGAAACATCCTCAACGTGCTGCGGCAGGCAAGCCTGACCTTCTTCATTGCCTCAGGCCTGACGCTGGTGGTCCTGACCGCCGGCCTCGACCTCTCCGTTGGCGCCAATGTCGCTCTCTCAGCCTGTCTCGCCGGCACCGTGATCCATCAGACCGGCTCTCCCGTGCTGGGCGTTCTCACCGCGCTGGTGGTCGGGGGCGTCGTTGGTCTCCTTAACGGCGTCATGGTGACGGCGCTGCGCATCCCCTCCTTCATCGCCACCTACGGCATGCTCTGGGTGCTGAACGGCCTCACTTATTGGTACATGGCCGGCGACACCATTCACGGCTTCCCCGCGGGCTTCCGGCAGATCGGCAGCGGCTATCTCCTCGGCCTGCCAATCCCGCTCTACCTTCTGCTGATCTTCCTTGCGATCGGCACGCTGTTCGCGCAGCGGACCATCTGGGGCCAGGAGATCTATGCGATCGGTGCCAACCCGGTTGCTGCGCGGCTCTCCGGAATTCCGGTCGCGCGCCGGCTGCTGCTGGTCTATGCCGTCTCCGGCACCATGGCGGGGCTTGCGTCGATCATCTTCCTGTCACGGCTCAATTCGGCCGAGGCCGACATCGGCGAAAGCCTGACGCTGCCCGCGATCGCGGCCGTGCTGATCGGCGGCACCTCGCTGTTCGGCGGCATCGGCACGGTATTCGGCACCTTCGTCGGCGCGCTGATCCTGACGCTGGTGCTGAACGGCATGAATCTCTTGTCGGTCAGCGCCAACTGGCAGCCGCTCGTTACCGGCATCATCGTCATTCTCGCTGTCTGGCTCGACATGAAGACCCGTCGCCGCACGCAATGAGTTCGTCGCAACCGATCCAACAAACCAAAATGAGGGATGGAGACAATATGAAACAGAGACTGGGCTATCTTGCACTGCCGCTTCTTGCGGTCACATTCGCGGCACCGGCTTATGCCGACGGCGAAACCATCGCCGTGTTTACAAAGAACCAGACCAACCCCTATTTCCAGACGGTGCGCGTCGGTGCCGAAGTAGCGGCCAAGGCGCTGAATGCCAAGACGTTGCAATATATTCCGACCAAGCCGGACTCCATCCCCGAGCAACTCAGCCAGATCGAGGACGTCGTCGTGAAGAAGCCCAGTGCGATCGTCTTCATTCCCGTCGACTACAAGGCGATGGTGCCTGGTGTCGAGAAGATCAACGACGCCAAAATTCCGGTGGTCAACATCACCGATCGCTCCGCCGGAGGCAAGTTCGTCTCCTTCGTCGGCGCCGACGACTACAGCCTCGGGCTCGAGACCGCGCGCTATCTGCTGAAGACGCTCGGTGGCAAGGGCAACATCGTCATCATCGAGGGCGTCAAGGGCTCGCTGACCAATGTCGACCGCGTCCGCGGCTTTAACGATGCGCTGAAGGAAACCCCGGGCGCGAAACTTCTGGCCTCGCAGCCCGGCAATTATCAGCGGCTCCAGGCGCTCCAGGTGATGGAAAACCTGATGCAATCGAACTCGCAGATCGACGGGGTGCTCGCCGCCAACGACGCCATGGCGGTCGGCGCAATCGAGGCGCTGGATGGCGCCAACCGGAAAGCGCAGGTGATCGGTATCAACGGCACCAAGGAAGCCATCGATGCCATCAAGTCCGGCAAGCTGCTCGCAAGCGGCGACTATAACGGGTTTGCGCAGGGCTGTCTCGGCACCATGATGGCGATCCGCAACTTGCGCGAACAGCCCGTCGTCGCCGAGATCGTGCTGAAGCCCACCGTCATCACGAAGGACAATTTCGGGCCGTTCGACGTGCCACTCGAGCAGCGCACCTGCCCGACCTGGGAAGAGGCGCAAAAGCTCGGCACGAAATAGGCTCGCTCTGTCGAAAACCGGGACGGCCGTTCAATGCGGCCGTCCCAAAAACATCTGCGGAGACATCATGCTGTTTGCCATCCACGCCCTTGACCATGCCAACGCATTGCCGACCCGGCTCGCCAATTACGACGCGCACAAGGCGTTCCTGAGCGACACCTCGCGCTTCGGGGTCAAAATCGTGATGTCCGGCCCGCTGGTCTCCGACGACGGCGAGAAGATGATCGGCAGCCTGTTCCTGATCGAGGCGCCCGGACGGGCCGAGGTCGAGGCCTTCAACCGCGCCGATCCCTTCGCCGCGGCCGGCATCTGGGAGAAAGTCACGATCACCGGCTTTTTGCGCCGCCAGGGTTGAACGGCCGCAACCGCTACGCGTCGATGCCGCGCTGAACCAGGATACGCTCCGCGCTGTCGTTCCAGACGTCCATCTTGGTGATCTTGCCGCCCTTCACCACGAAGCGATCGACATAGCGATTGCCTTCGAAAGGTGTGCCGTCGTGCCATTCGCCGTAGAGCGTGCCGACACTGTAGACCACGGTCTCGCCCTCGCCCGGGCAGACGTCGAACCGGTCCATCTTCTTCTTGACCCAGCGATAGCGCCTGGCGTTGAAGCCAGCCGGCCCGCGCGGATGGTCGAACTCGCGCCCGCCGGTGAAGGTGATCACCGTGCCCGGAGCCAGGTAGACGGCCGCAGCCTCCGGATCGGGGATCATCGAGGCCGTGAGATAGGCCTCCACGATCTCGGCGTCGGACAAGGACTTGCTTGGGGCTTTTGCGGCAACGGACATCGCGGTTTCTCCGAAAGATGCGGAATACTACCCCCGGCTTGCTGGATTGCATGCATATATTTTGAACATTTCCCTCGCTAGACTGCTGGGACTTCGGAGGCGCCTCGCACGGCACGCTCCTGGATGCTCACGCCGTGAATGGTGCCCATGACGAGCCGAACCGCTTTCGACCTGATCTTCCGGAACGCGCTGATGCGCGGCGCCACCGCTCGAGCGGATATCGGCATCTCCCAAGGCAAGATCGCCGCGATCGAGCCGCGCCTTCAGGCCGAAGCCGTCGAGATCGACCTTGAAGGCCGGCTCGTTCTGCCCGGCTTCGTCGACACCCACATCCATCTCGACAAGGCCTGCCTGCTCGGCCGCTGCGGACATGATCATGGCAGTCTTACCGACGCCATCCGCGCCGTCTCGGCGATGAAGCGCGATTTCACGGTCGAGGACGTCTATGCGCGCGGCGCAAGAGTGCTGGACCGCGCGATCGTTCACGGCACGACGCGGATGCGCACCCATGTCGAGATCGACCCGCGGGTCGGCCTGCGCAGCTTCGAGGCCGTCAAGACGCTAAAGCGCGACTATGCCTGGGCGCTGGATCTGTCACTCTGCGTCTTTCCACAGGAGGGACTGACCAACGATCCCGGAGCTGAGGAGCTCTTGATCCAGGCGCTGCGCGACGGCGGCGATGTGATCGGCGGCTGTCCCTATACCGACACCGATCCGAAAGCGCACCTTAATCGGATCTTCGACCTCGCGCAGGAATTCGACGTCGATGTCGATCTTCACCTCGACTTCGACCTCGATCCCTCCTGGTCGCATCTCGGCGAAGTCTGCCGGCAGACCGAACAGCGCGGCTATCAGGGGCGCGTCGCGACCGGCCATGTCACGAAACTCTCCGCGCTGCCGCCGGAGCGCCTGAAACCGGTGGTCGAACGTCTGGCGAAAACGGGCGTCGCCGTCACGGTGCTGCCCGCGACCGATCTCTATCTGATGGGCCGCGACGCCACCCACAATGTGCCGCGCGGAATCACCGTGGCCCACAAGCTCGTCGCAAGCGGCGTGCTGTGCTCGGTTGCGACCAACAACGTGCTCAATCCCTTCACGCCGTTCGGCGATGCCTCGCTGCTGCGGATGGCGAATTTCTACGCCAATGTCGCGCATGCATCAGTCGGCGAGTTCGACACCTGCATTGACCTCGTCACCGAATTGCCGGCACGCCTGATGAACCTCGGCAATTACGGCATCAAGATCGGCAACCCTGCCGATCTCGTCGTGCTCGATACGCGTGACTTCCGTTTTGCGATCGCCGAGCTGCCGGATATTTTGGCGGGCTTCAAGAACGGCCGGCAGGTCTTTGAACGACGCCCGCCGGTGCTATTCAGCCCCGGCGCTTGATCCGCGCCAGGATCCGGTCCGCCTCAGTGCGCCAGTCGGCGTTGCGCGCGAACTCTTTCGTGCCCTTGGTACCGAACAGGCCTTCGTCAGCGAGATCGGCGACCCAGGCCTGTCGCTCGGCGGTGCCTTGCGCCGACCATGGCGTCAGCCCCGCCTCGCGCACGGTTTCGGCGACCTCGCGCACTTCCTCGGCGCGTCGGCGGCCGTGCTCGATCACGCGCTGGAAGAAATAGGCGCCTTGCTTCTCCCAGTTGATGCCGGGAAAGGTTTCCGCGAGCGAGGCCAGCACCGCATCTTCGACGCCATAGGCGCGCGCCGTCGTAAAGCTCTCGATGACCATGGCTTCCAGGCCCTTGATCATGATGCTGCGGCACATCTTTACCGCCGAGGAGACGCCGAGCTTGTCGCTCGCGACTTTGGCGGCAAAGCCGATCGCGTTGAGAAGTGGCTCGAGCTCGCGTGCGCCGGGGCCACCGAGCAGCAAGGGCACCTTGATGCGATAAGGGGGCACCGAGGTCATCACCGCACCCTCGACATAACGTCCGCCTGCGTCGTCGATCAGTCCGGCTGCGCGCTGCTTGGCGCCGGGCGAGGCCGAGTTGAAGTCGAGGAACCAGGTCCCCTGGTTGATCGCGCCGGCGCAGGCTTGCGCCACCGGGACTGCTTGGCTCGCGGTGACCGCGGAAACGATGAAGTCGGATTTTGCGGTGAGGTCAGCATGCGAGGCAGCTAACGTAACGCCGTGGTTCGTTGCATGATTGCGCAAGGCCGCGCCCTGCTCGGTCCGGAGCTTGAGGTCGAAAGCCGCGACCTTGATATCCTGCTGGCGCAAGTCCTCCGCGAGGATCTTGCCGACCTCGCCATAGCCGACAAGTCCTATCTGCCACCGCCTGGAATCGGACATCAGTTCATCCCTCGCGTGGTCTCGTCAAAGAGCTCCTCGACCGCAAAGCGGCGCGGGATCAGCGCCTGCTGGTACGCATAGTCGATGATCAGCTCCAGCGGCTTGCTGTTCGCTTCGACCCCGAACGGCAGGAGATCGGGCGACGCGGCCGGGCCCGCCTTCACTTTGCCGGCCTTCAGGAGATCGTACACGCCGGCGACGATATCGGGGCGCGATTTTGCCAGAGCCTCGGTCACCACCACGAGATGGTTGACCGGGACCACGCCACGCCGGGCGTACCAGGCCGCGGCCTCCGCGGCCGGATCGGGAAACAGCGGCTTGAGCCGCGGATCATTCGAGGTCTCGCCGAGCACGGCGTCGAGCTCGCCATCAAGCAGCATCTGGAGGATCTTCTTGTCCTTCGGCGCTCGTTCCGTGGTGTCGACATATTCGGCAACATGCGGATCCTCGAACGTGATCCAGCCAATCTTGTCCAGGTTCACACCGTAGTCGTTGGCCAAAATGCCCCTGATCCAGGCGCCGGTCGTTGTGGTGAACGACCGGATCCCAACGCGCTTGCCTTCCAGATCGGACGGGCCGAGCTTGCCGCGCTCAGGATTATACAGCGCGTAAGCGTGCTGGAAGCGGCCGAGCATGGTCGCTGGCAGAAGCACGAGCGACTTGCCATGGGCTTTCGCCATCAGATACGTGACGATCGCCATCTCGCAGACGTCGAACGCCTGCTCGCGCACCATCGGCTTGAACGCCGTATTGGTCGGCGTGTATTCGATGAAGTCGAGATCGAAACGGTCGGAGCGGAGCTCTCCGCTCTTCAACGCCTGCACGTGCGGATGACTGCCGAGCACGGTCCGCAGCTTGACACGATCCATCAGCCCACTCCGCTTTTCGTCTGCTTAGACGTCCTCGGGATTGTCAACATAGACGAGCCCGGCTTTCGCCAGAGCCTCGCGCATGTTGTACATGTCGAGGCCAAGCTCGCCCGAGGCGAGGCGGTTGCGCTTGCCGCCTTCGTCGGCGTTGCGCTTCCTGGCCTTCTCTGCAACCTCTGTCGCGGTCCGCTTCGGCACCACGACGACACCGTCGTCATCGGCCACCACGATATCGCCGGGCTCGACGTTCACCCCGGCGCAGACCACGGGAATGTTGACAGAGCCGAGCGTCGCCTTGACCGTTCCCTTCGCCGAGACGGCGCGCGACCACACCGGAAAGCTCATCTCGTGCAGCGCCTTTACGTCGCGGCACCCGGCGTCGATGACGAGCCCCTGTACGCCACGCGCACGAAGCGAGCTTGCGAGCAGCTCGCCGAACATGCCGTCGGTATTGTCGGTGGTGCAGCCAACCACGAGGATATCGCCCAGCCTGCATTGCTCGACCGCGACATGGATCATCCAGTTATCGCCGGGCTGCGCCAGCACGGTGACGGCGGGACCCGCGATCTGCGCGCCGGGCCAGATCGGGCGCATATAGGGCTTCATCAGGCCGACGCGGCCCATCGCCTCGTGCACGGTGGAAACGCCATAGGCCGACATGCCGGCGTGATCGGCGCGCTTGATGTTGCGAACGACGACGGGCTTCATGCCAGGACTTCCTCAACCGTCGGGAACAGACGCTGATAGGCCTCGCCATAGGTCATCGGCACGCCGGTGTTGCGGCTACCCTGGATGCCGCGGTTGAGCGCAACGCGCTCATAGTAGCCCCAGAGATGCTTCTGCGCAGCGAGGATCTGGAATGCCTCGTACTTCTCCTTCCAGACCTCGTCGATCTTCAGGATCAGGTTCGGCTTGAAATTGCACATCTCGGGCTGATGCGGCTCGAACAGGAATACCGGCGGCGCGGCATATTTGTACTGCGCGCCCGGCTTGTGGCCCATGGCTTGCGCGACCACGCGTGTCTCTTGCGCGAAATGCGCCGCATTCGGGTGGTCGAAATTATAGGGATCCTCCAGCGCATGAGTCAGCACGAAGCTCGGGTTGAGCTCGCGGTAGATATCGACCATGCGATCGAAATGGGCTTCCGTCAGCTTGAGCGGATAGTCGCCACAATCGAAGAACTCGATCTCGGCGCCGAGGAGTTTGGCAGCGCGCTCGGCCTCGTCCTTGCGGCCGGCCTTCACCGACTCGAGCGTCGCGCCCTTTTCCTTCCAGGCGAACTGACTCTCGCCACGCTCGCCGAAGGACATGCAGACGATCTTCATCCGGTAGCCCTTCTTTGCATGCAGCGCGATCGCGCCGCCCGCGCGCCAGACGAAATCGCCGGGATGCGCGGTAATCACTAGACCTGTCTTCATGGGACAAACTCCCCTTTCATCTCTTCAAAGTTTGACCTGCTCCCTGCGAAGCACAAGCAGCCAATACATCACACCCCAGCGGCCGGCACCGCCTCGCCGTCGAGCACGCGTTTCAACCGATCCGCGTCGAGCGCGCCTTCCCATCTGGCAATCGCGATGGTCGCCACCGCGTTCCCGATCAGGTTGGTCGGTGTCAGCCCCTGCGACATCAGCCGATGGATGCCGAGCACCAGCGCGACGCTCGCGACCGGAATGGTTCCGGTCGCCGACAGCGTCGCCGCCAGGACGACGAAGGCGGCGCCCGCTATTCCCGCCGCGCCCTTGGAGGTCACGAGCAGGATCAGCAGCAGCTCGATCTGCTCGGTGAGACCGAGCGGCGTGTTGGTCGCCTGCGCCAGGAAGACCGAGGCGGCGGCGAGATAGAGGCAGGTGCCGTCGAGGTTGAACGAGTAACCCGTGGGGATCACGAGCCCTACCACGCTGCGCTCGCAACCGGCGTTTTCGAGCTTCGAGAGCATCGGCGGTAATACGGTTTCCGACGACGTCGTGGCAATGCAGATCAATAACTCTTCCCAGATGTAGCGGATCAGCTTGATGAGGCTGAAGCCGCACCAGCGCGCGACGGGACCGAGCGCAACGACGATGAACACCAGGCAGGTAAGATAGAAGCCACCGAGCAGCCTGCCCAGCGAGGCCAGCGAGCCGACGCCGAACTTGCCGACCGTGAACGCGATGGCGCCGAATGCGCCGATCGGCGCCACCCACATCACGAATCCGACGATGGCAAATACCATCTTTGAAGTGACGTCGATCAGGTTGACCAGAGGTGCTCCACGCTCGCCGAGCTGCACCAGGGCAAAACCGCACAGCACGGAGATGAACAGCACCTGGAGGATGTTGCCTTCAGCAAAGGCGCCGACGAAGGTGCCAGGAAGGATGTTCATGAGGAATGGCACGAAGCCGATTGCGCCGGTCTGCTTGACGTAGGGCTCGATCGCGCTGGTGTTGATGCTGGCAGCGTCGATGTTCATGCCGGCGCCGGGCTTCAGCAGGTTAATCGCGACAAGGCCGATCACCAGCGCGATCGTGGTCATGATCTCGAAATAGATGATCGCCTTGATGGCGACGCGGCCGACCCGTGCCATGTCGGCCATGTGCGCGATGCCGTGCACGACGGTGCAGAAGATGATCGGCGCGATCAGCATGCGGATCGCCTTGATGAAGGCGTCGCCGAGCGGCTGCATTTTTACGCCGAGATCGGGATTGACGATGCCGAGCACGATGCCGGCCGCCATGGCGAGGAGAACCTGGACCCAGAGCTCCTTCCACCAGGCGCGGCCGCGCGGCTTGTCGATCGAGAGCGCCGTCATTACCCGAACTCGAACAGGCGGGCCGGGTTGCTGACCAGGATCTGCTGCTGGAACTCCGCCTCCGGCGCGAACAGCGGAATGAGGTCTACCAGGTCGCCGTCATTCGGCATCACCTTGACATTGGGATGCGGCCAATCCGTGCCCCAGATGACGCGATCGACTGCGGTTTCCACGATCCTGCGCGCGAACGGCACGGCGTCGGTGAAAGGCGGGCCAGAGGAAGAGACGCGCTCGGAGCCGCAAATCTTCACCCAGCATTTCTCGTCGCGCTGCATCAGGTCGATCAGGATCTTGAATGGAAGCTGGTCGAGCCCCTCAGCCGCCTTCACCCGTCCCATGTGATCGATGGTATAGCGCACCGGCAGCTTTGCCAGCATGTCGGCATATTCCGGCAGGTCGATCGCGTCGAAATGCAGATCGATGTGCCAGCCGAGCGGCGCGACCATCGCGATCACCCGGTCGAACACGCTCTTGTCCGGGATGCCACCGAGATGGCGGACGAAATTGAAGCGGCAGCCGCGGAAACCGCCTTCATGTAGCGCGCGCAGGCCTCGCTCGGTGATGGTGTCGTCGATATTGGCCACCGCGCGATAGGCCCCGTTGCTCTGCGCGATCGCGTCGAGCGCAACGGTGTTGTCGGCGCCGTGCACACTGGCATTGACGATCACGGCGCGCTGGACGCCGAGTTTGGCATGCAGTGCTTTGAAATCCTCCAGCGGCGCGTCGGGCGGCGTGTAGGAGCGGTCCGGCGCGTACGGATATTTCGAGCCCGGACCGAAGATGTGGCAATGCGCGTCGCAAGCGAGCGCCGGCAGCTTGAACTTCGGCGTGCGGGTGTTCGGATCGGGCGGCGGAATGGTCGGCTTGTACATCTGGTGTCTTCAGGTGAACTTGAACAGGCGCGCGGGATTGTCGACCAGCAACTTCTGCTGGATCGCGGCGTCGGGCGCATTGTCGATGAGCTTCGAAGCCCGGCCGGCCATCGAAGCGCCCGACAAGAGTTGCAAGCAGTCCCGCCTGCTCATTCCGCATCCCCAGTCAAATGCCGCCGATTGCGGACAACGCGAGCTTTTCGCTCCTCGTCCGTCGGCAGTCGTCTACGTCTTGTTGCTTGCCGCCGCGCGCCGGCGTGCCGGTGCGGCCTGGTCGAGTGCCGGCGCCTGGAACGAGGCCACGGTCGCCTGAACGAGCTGCTCGATCGCAGCGGCCGCGTCGCTGCCGTCGGCTTCGCCGCGCGACAGGCGCGAGACGCGCTCCGGCGTCACCAGTGAGTAATAGAGCGCACCAAGCAGGAAATGGCTACGCCAGACGATCTCGGTGCGCGGCACCTGCGGCAGGCTCTCGTGGATCGCGTCGATGAAGGCGTGGCTGGTGTCGTCGAAGGTCTGCGCGATGATGCGCCGGGCCACCTCGTTGCCCTCGGCCGACATCACGGCGCGCAGCCGCGTGAACCGCGCCCCGCCGCCGGCAAGATCGCTGCCCGAGGTGAAGGCCGGCACGACATAGGCGCGCACGATTGCCTCCAGCCGGTCCTGGAGATCGCGAACGCGCCTGGCCGCGGCGAGCAGTTCGGATCGGCGGAGATTCATCGGTCCGCAGTGGCGGCGATAGATCTCGAGCAGCAGGCCATCCTTGGTCTTGAAATGATAGGTGACGCTGCCGGGGTTGGCTCCGGCGGCCTGCGCGATGTCGCGCACCGACACGGCGTTGAAGCCGTTGGTTGCGAACAACTCCTCCGCCGCAGCGAGAATCGCCTCGCGCATGTTCGGCTTGCGGGCTGTCTCTTTGCTGGTGGGCTTGCGTACCATGTTATTTGTACTATCGTACAAAAGATAAGGTCTCGTCAACAAAAACCAAAGGCGGCGCCTTGGGCGGTCCGAGACGGGCGCCCGGATGGACACTCGCCCCGAGGAGCGCTGGAAAATGCTGGGTTTCAACAAGAAAATCGGTCGTCTACTGCTGGGTACGGGCCTGATGCTGGCCGCGAACGGCGCGCAGGCCGACAATTTCCCGAGCAAGCCAGTCCACATTCTGGTGCCCTATGCCGCTGGCGGCGCCGTCGACGTGCTCGCCCGCACGATCGGCCAGGCGCTCGCCAAGAGCTGGGGCCAGCAGCCAGTGATCGACAACCGTCCCGGCGCAGGCGGCATCATCGCCTCGCAAGCGCTGACGCAGGCGCCGCCCGACGGCTACACGCTGATCCTGGTCGCCAGCGGCCATCCGCTCAACCAGTTCGTCTATCCGAGCGTGCCCTACGACACCTTCAAGGATTTCACCGCGATCAGCGAGGTCGCCTCGTCGCCGCTCGCCATCGTCGTCGCCAAGGACAGTCCGTACAAGAGCCTCGGCGATCTCCTGACTGCTGCGAAGAAGGAACCGGACAAGCTCTCCTATGGCATGTCCGGCAACGGCACCTCGGCGCATCTCGCCGGCGAGCTGTTGAAATACATGGCCGGCGTGAAGATCGTCTCTATTCCCTACAAGGGTGGCGCCCCGGCGCTGACCGCCGTGGTCGCCGGCGAAATCCCCCTCAGCCTCAACCCGCTCGCCGAGGCCATCGGCCAGCTCGAAGGCGGCCCGGTGCGGGCGCTCGCGGTGACGTCGGCGCAGCGGTCAAAGGCCCTGCCCGATGTTCCGACCGTCGCTGAGGCCGGAGTATCAGGCTACGACGTCTCGGTCTGGTGGGGTTTTCTTGGGCCGGCAAAAATGCCGCCGGAGATCGTGGTGAGGCTCGAAGCCGATTTGAAGACGGCACTGCAAGACCCGAGCGTGCTGTCGACGCTCGACAAGATCGGCGCAACGCCGGTCGGCTCGTCGTCGAAGGATTTCGATGCCTACATGCATGCCGAGGCGGCCAAATGGGAGCCGGTGCTCAAGGCGGCGAACATCCGGGCGCAATGAGATGACCGGCATTGCTCTGGCGATTCAGTTGTGCGCCCTCGCCCGCACCTTCTCCGGTGCGACGACGCGCCGGACGAACTCTGCATCGTCATCGCCTGAAGGCAGGAGGATCGCACGCTCGCGCGGCAGCGCATCGGGCAATTCGTCGCGAATGAAGGCCACGAGCTTCTCCCGGATCTCGCAGCGCAGGTCCCAGGACTGCGGAGCGTTCCGGGCGCTGACGAGAGCGCGGAGCTGAACGGTGCGGGCATCCGCATCAATCACCTGGAGATTGACCACGGCGCCGTCCCACAGCTTTGACTCCTTGACCGCCTCCTCCAGCCTGCGGCGGATGCGCGGCACGTCGGCCCGATAATCGACATACAAAGCGATGGCGCCGATCAGGGAAGCGGCGTCGCGCGTCCAGTTCTGGAACGGCTTTTCGATGAAGTAGGACAACGGCACCACCATCCGCCGCCAGTCCCACAGCCGCACCACGACGTAGGTCGAGGCGATGTCCTCGACCCAGCCCCATTCGTTTTCGATGATGACGGCGTCCTCGATGCGGATCGGCTGCGTGATCGCAATCTGCAAGCCTGCGATCAGATTGCTGAGCAGCGGCCGCGCCGCAAGACCGACGATGATACCGGCAGCGCCGGCCGAGGCGAACAGGCTGACGCCATATTGCTTGACGGAATCGAACGTCATCAACGCCGTAGAGATCGTGATCATGATGATGAGCGTATCGATCACCCGCTTGAACACCCGCACCTGCGTGACATGTTTGCGCGCGATAAAATTCTCGGTGACGTCGCGGAAGTTTTGCAGATAGCGCGCCGCCGTCATGTCGACGGCCCGGATCGAAATCCAGCCGATCAGCGCAATCACCGCCACGACGAAGACGTGCCTGAGATCAAGACGCGTTTCGTCACCGAGCGGCGCCCATGGCAGGACGAGCGCGACTGCAAGCAGGCAGAGCGCGAGCTGCGCCGGCCCTGCCGTCCGATCGAGGAACGGATTGACGAGAGGAAAGCGGCCCGCGAAGGCACGCCGCAAGAGCTGCACCGCGATCCGGTACAGGAACAACGCCGCCAGGATCGCACATGCAATGATGCTAAGGCCGACGAACCAGGGTGGAACCCACCCGAAGAGCTCATCGATCCTCGCGATGATCGGTTGTATTTCCATCCTGCCTCCGCACCGGCTTGCAACTCGGCGCTCAACGCCCAACCTTGCGCTTCGGTCCGCCTTCGGATGCAACGCAGCATTTCCGGTCGTGCAAGCAGGGCAGAATCCGGCTATCAATGGCCATGCCCCGACGCACCGGCAGCGCCGATCTTCCCCTTCACAACGGACGGGTTCCACCGTGGCTCGCAAGCCGCATGGCGTCGCTGGGCGCGATCGTCACACAGGTGATCGTGCATCACTACGGCCGCGACGAGTTCATGCAGCGGCTGTCGCATCCCTTCTGGTTCCAATCGTTCGGCGCCGTGATGGGAATGGACTGGCACTCTTCCGGCATCACCACTTCCGTGATCGGCGCCCTGAAACGCGGGCTCGCACCGCTCCAGAACGAGCTCGGCATCTATGTCTGCGGCGGCCGCGGCCAGCATTCACGGAAGACGCCGGATGAGCTTCTGACGCTCGGCGGTCGCATCGGCTTCGATGGCGTCCGGCTGACGCGCGCGAGCCGCCTCGTTGCGAAGGTCGACAGCGCGGCGGTGCAGGACGGCTTTGACCTTTATCTGCATGGCTTCTTCGTCACCGCCGACGGCAAATGGACGGTCGTGCAGCAAGGCATGAACGGCGAGAAGCGGCAGGCCCGCCGCTATCACTGGCATTCCGAGGCGCTGAAGAGCTTCGTCGATGCGCCGCACAGCGCGATCGACGGCCCCGTGCAAGGCGAGATCGTCAATCTCACCGACCACCGTGCCGACGTCTCGCGCTCAGCGCAGCTTGAGCTGCTCTCCGATCTCGGTCCCGATCGCATCGTGACCGAATTCGAACGTCTGAGCGGTGTCGAACCCGCACAAGCCATGTTGCCGCACCTCATCATGCCCGCGCATCACGATGTGCGTCCGAAAGACGTCTTCGCGCGTCGCCTGCACGGCACATTGGCTGCGGCCGCCGAGCGCGGTCCGGTCGATTTTCCAGAGCTGTTGCTGACACCCGGCGTCGGAGCGCGCACCGTGCGCTCGCTCGCGATGGTCGCCGAGGTCGTGCACGGCGCGCCCTATCGCTTCAAGGATCCGGCACGCTTCTCTCTCGCCCATGGCGGCAAGGACCGCCACCCCTTCCCCGTGCCGATCAAGGTCTATGACGAGACCATTCGCGTGCTCAAAGGCGCGATCGCGAACGCAAAGCTCGGGCGCGAAGAGGAAATGCAGGCGATCAAGCGTCTCGACGAGCAGGCGCGGCGACTGGAACGGAGCGCGCGGGGCCCATCGGTCGAGGCCTTCATTGCGGCCGAGCGCGCAGCTTCACCTCAGCTCGACGGCCGATCCGTGTTCGGCTGGGAGCGCGATCTCGTCGCGTCGGAGAAGCAGACTGGCTCGTGAGCCGCCTAGCCTTCGTCCTCCTCCTCCGCGAGCCGGTTGGCCGGGTGGTCCTGGTACTGCTCGGTCTGGATATATTTTCCGTCCATGCCGCGAATGTCGGAATGCTGCGCCTTGTCGCGGTTCGACAGGATCATGTTGTCGCCAATCTTGTCTTTCGAGACCTCCGTGAAAGCGCCGTTCCCCGCGCCCTTGCCATGCGTACCTGACCCAATATGCGTCTTGCCTCCGTTGGGCATGGATTGCTCCCTTGCTGTCCGCACCGGGGCCAACGCGTGCCCGGCGGCGATTGTTTCGTCGGCCGCGGCAAGATCGTCACCACGCGGTTCCGATACGCCGCCGGCTGGTGACGTCAATTTGCGAGCAATTGCTCGACGTCGGCCGGGCGGGATTTAGCGTGACGGTTCCCGCCGTCGTCGGCCACGACCGGCAGTTTCGCGATGGCGCGGATGCCCGGGCGCTTGCGCCAGTGAACTTGCGAAGTATCCACGGCGAGACCAAGCCGCGGCCAGCGCGTGAACAAGGCCTCAAGCGCACACGCCGCCTCGATCCGCGCGAGCTGGTGACCGAGACAGAAATGGATTCCCGTGCCGAACGAGATGTGCCGGTTGGGCCTGCGTTCGAGATCAAGCCGCTCGGGAGCATCATGCACCGAAGGATCCATGTTCGCTGCGGCCAGCATAACCATGACGCGATCGCCCTTTTTCAGGCGCACACCCTCGAGCTCGAGATCCCGCCGCACATAACGCGGCTTTGAGAATTGCACCGGCGAGACGAAGCGCAGGAATTCCTCGACGGCAAGGCTGGCGCGAGACCAATCCTCTTCCAGCCAATCGCGCAGGCCGGGATTTTTGAGGAGCTCATAGACCGAGCCGCTGATGAGGTGCGTGGTTGTCTCCGAGCCCGCTGCCAGCAACAGGAACACCATCGAAACCATCTCGCCCGGCGTGATGCGGCCGCCTTCCCGCTCGACCTGAACGAGCTCCGCAATCAGGCCTTCGCCACCTTGCGCGCGGGCGATCCGCAACTGCTCTTCGAGATAGGCACGCATCTTGCGAAACGCGAACAGCAACCGAAAGAAGCTGACGACGTTGGTCAGCGAGGACATCGCATTCGCCCAGGCGATGAATCGGGGTCGATCGGCCATCGGCAGCCCGAGCAGCTCGGAGATCACCGACAGCGGCAGGATTCGGGCGTAGCGCTGGACGAGATCGGCCGGGCTTCCCGCCGCGAACAGCTCGTCCGCGAGTCCGTCGGCGATGGCGCGGATGCGCGGCTCCATCGCGACGATCGCGCGGCGGCGGAAGGCTTCGTCGACGATGCTGCGCAGCCGCGTGTGATCCGGCTCGTCCATCGTCAGCATGTTGCTAGCAATGGTCGTAACGAGTTTCGGCATCCACCAGCGCAGCCCTGCGACCTTGCCGTCCTCCCTGCGCAGCGTGAACGTCGCGCCGTCCTTGAGAACCTGCGCCGTCGCATCGTGGGTGGTGGTGACCCAGACATCGCCGATGAGCGGAAAACGGGTCGCGACCACGGGCCCGCAGGCGCGCAGCTTCGCGATTCCCTTGGGCGGGTCGCGAAAGAAGGCGTCGCTGGTGAAATCGATGCGCGGTGTCATGGGTCACCGCCCCTGTTGATGGCGCCTCACCAGATGGTATGCGCAATGGCCGGCGCAAGGGCCGGAACATCGATCAAAAGATGGCGATCAGCCGCGCCCCTGCGAACGCGGCCCCGATTTGCGCTGGTTGGTGTAGGCGTCCCAATGGCTCCAGCTCCCGTTGCTGAGGCTTTGCAGGTCGGTCGCCAGCGGGCGGCGCGTACGCTTTTCGTAGTCGGCAATCGTGCGTTCGGATTGCGCTATCTTGCGCTTGAGCTCGACAATCGCCTTCTGGGTCTGGCCGTTGCGCTTGGATGATGCGACCTCGCCCATCATGAAGCGCGCGGTCTCGAGCGCTTTCAACTCGGCGCGGTTCTTCTTCACCTGAACCCGGTGCCAGGCGATGTTGCTGTCGTTGTCCGCAACCATGTAGGAACTCCGCTGATTCGGCGCTCCCATAGTATCGCCTGCAGAATCGGCGCCGCAACGGGCGCCGGGCGGCGAAAATGCGGCTTTATTGCGCGGCTGAAACCGGGCTTACCGCTCGGCAAAGGCCTTTTCGACCACGAATTGCGCCGGCTCGCCGTGGTTGCCCTCGACGAAGCCGCGCTCCGTCAGCAGCATCCGGGTGTCAGCGACCAGCGCCGGACTGCCGCAGATCATGACGCGGTCGTGGGCCGCCTCAATCGGCGGCAGGCCGATGTCGCCGAACAGCTTGCCCGAGGTGATGAGGTCGGTGATGCGGCCGCGGTTACGGAAGGGATCGCGGGTGACGGTCGGATAGTAGATCAGCTGGTTGCGGATGTAGTCGCCAAGCAGCTCATCGTTCGGCAGCTTCTCGGTGATCATCTCGCCATAGGCGAGCTCTCTCACGTGCCGGCAGCCATGCAGGAGCACCACCTTCTCGAACCGCTCATAGGTCTCGGGGTCCTTGACCACGCTCAGGAACGGCGCGAGGCCCGTGCCGGTTCCGATGAGGTAGAGGTTGCGGCCCTCTTCCAGATTGTCGATCACCAGTGTGCCGGTGGCCTTGCGGCTGACGATGATCTCGTCGCCTTCCTTCAGATGCTGCAAACGCGAGGTCAGCGGGCCGTCCGGCACCTTGATCGAGAAGAATTCGAGCGTGTCCTCGTAGTTGGCGCTGGCGACGCTATAGGCCCGGAGCAGCGGCTTCTCACCGAGCTTGAGCCCGATCATCGTGAACTCGCCGTTGCGGAAGCGGAAGGTCGGGCTGCGCGTGGTCTTGAAGCTGAACAGCGTGTCGGTCCAGTGGTGGACGCTGAGGACGCTTTCCTGGTTAAAATTGCTCATCTCATCTTCCCTTGCCGGTGCGCGGGCGACTGTCAGCTATGCGTCATTCGTATACGATTGTTCGTATACAAATGAATAATCCGGCTTGATCCTTTGGTCAAGGCTGCTCAAGATCGCGAGCGTTGCAGTTAGGAATGAGGAGCCTTTCCATGGCGCATGACGCACCCCAGGCCACCGGGCCTTCGAAGCTCGTGATCCGCAATATCGGCCTGATGCTATCGGGCGCCCTGGAGAAGCCGATCCTGGATGGCGACACCATCGTCGCCGAGAACGGCAAGATCACCGCGATCGGCCGGTTCAAGGACGTCAACACGGACGGTGCGACCACCATCGTCGACGCCAACGGCACCACGGTCGCACCGGGGCTGATCGACAGCCACGTGCACCCCGTCGCCGGCGACTGGACGCCTCGGCAGAACCAGATCAACTGGATCGACAGCTACCTGCATGGCGGCGTCACCACCATGATCTCGGCCGGCGAAGTGCACATGCCCGGCCGCCCCCGCGACGTCGTCGGCCTGAAGGCCATGGCGATCTTTGCCCAGCGCGCGTTCTGGACGCTGCGGCCGGGCGGCGTGAAGGTTCACGCAGGTGCACCCGTCATCGAATGCGAGATGGTCGAGGAGGATTTCAAGGAGATGGCCGCGGCTGGCGTCAAGCTGCTCGGCGAGGTCGGTCTTGGCGGCGTCAAGGACGGTCCCACGGCGCGCAAGATGGTCGGCTGGGCGCGCAAATACGGCATCCAGAGCACGATCCACACCGGCGGCCCCTCCATCCCCGGCTCCGGCCTGATCGACAAGGACGTGGTCCTCGAGGCCGACACCGACGTGATCGGCCACATCAATGGCGGCCACACCGCGCTGCCCGACGACCAGATCCGCTGCATCTGCGAGGGCTGCAAGCGCGGCCTCGAGCTCGTGCACAATGGCAACGAGCGCTCTGCACTATACACGCTGCGCACCGCGCGCGAGATGGGCGATTTACACCGCGTCATCCTCGGCACCGACGCGCCGGCCGGCTCCGGCGTGCAGCCACTCGGCATTTTGCGCATGGTCTCGATGTTGTCCTCGCTCGGCGAGCTGCCGGCCGAGATCGCGTTCTGCCTTGCGACCGGCAACACGGCGCGGATGCGCGAGCTCGATTGCGGCCTCATTGAAGTGGGCCGCTCGGCCGATTTCGTCATCATGGACAAGGCGCAGCATTCGCCCGGCAAGAACATCCTTGAGAGCGTGCAGCTCGGCGACCTCCCCGGCATCGGCATGACCATCATCGACGGCATCGTCCGCACCCAGCGCAGCCGCAACACCCCACCCGCAGGCAAGGTGCCGGAGGTGGTGGGGAAGTAACGCCACCTAAACGGCATCGTAGGGTGGGCAAAGGCGCAAAGCGCCGTGCCCACCACTTCTGTTTATTTCAGAAAGAACTGGTGGGCACGCTTCGCTTTGCCCACCCTACAGCACTTTGCCCACCCTATGAGACCGAATTCACCTCAACTTGTTCAGCAACCCCATCAGCAGCTCGCGCTCCTTCGCGTCGAGCGGCGCCAGTGTCTCACGCGTAATCGCGAGCGCATTCGGCGCAACCTTTTCAGCGAGCTGCTGACCGGCGCGTGTGAGGCTGACGAGCAGCCGCCGGCCGTCTTCCGGATCCTGGCTCGTCTCCGTCAGTCCGCGCGCGCTGAGCCGGTCGATCACGCCCTTGATGGTCGCGACATCCATCGCCGTGAGGCGCCCAAGCTGGTTCTGCGAGCATGGCCCGGTCTCGGCAAGCTTCGACAGCGCCGCCCACTGCGTCGGCGTCAGATTGGTGCCGATGTCGCGGGCAAAGATCGCGCTATGACGCTGCCAGACCTGGCGCAAGATGAAGCCGACCTGCTCATCGAGCACATAGGGTGGCCTGGCCTGCCTGATGCTCTTCTTGGCTGCGACGCCCCTCGCCATTCCCGCCCCTTTACAATGACAGATGTGCGTCGCGGATATCCGGGCGCGCATCGAGCTCGGCCATCGTACCACCGAAACAGATTCGGCCACGCTCGATGATATAGGCACGATCGGAGATCAGCTTTGCAAAATGCAGGTTCTGCTCGGAAACGACAATGCTGACGCCTTCCTTCTTCATGGTCAGGATTGCATCGACCATCTGCTCCACGATCTTGGGCGACAGCCCCTCTGACGGCTCGTCCAAAAGCACCAGCGACGGATTGCCCATCAGCGTGCGGGCAATGGTCAGCATCTGCTGCTCGCCGCCGCTCATGCGGCCACCCGGCCGGTTGCCCATCTCGTTCAGATTCGGGAATAGCGTGAACAGCTTTTCGCGCGTCCAGTATGGCGCGTTCGACCGTTTCGGCTGACGGCCGACCTCTAGATTCTCCTCGACCGTGAGGTCGGTGAAGATGCGGCGCTCCTCCGGCACGTAGCCGAGCCCGCTGCGCACAATCTCATGCGTCGGCCGGGCCGAGACGTCCTTGCCTTCGAACATGATGCGACCCGAGCGCTGCGCGACTAGGCCGACGATGGAGCGGAACGTCGTTGATTTGCCGGCGCCGTTTCGGCCCAGCAGCGCAACCACCTCACCGTCGCCGACCTCGAGGGCGATGTCGAACAGGATATGCGCCGGACCGTAATGGCTGTTGAGCCCCTCGACCGTGAGCTTCATGTTGAGGCCCCCTCGCGATGACGGGCATCGTAGACGAGGCCCTCGCCGAGATAGACTGCCTGCACCTGCGGGTTGCCTCGCACCTCCGTCGGCGATCCTTCGGCAATCAGTGTGCCGCGGTTGAGCACGATGATGCGGTCGGCATGCTCGAAGACGACATCCATGTCGTGCTCGGTAAACAGCACGCCAATGGATTCCTCCCGCGCGATGCGCGCGGTGAGCCGCATCAGGTCGGTGCGCTCGCGTGGCGCCATGCCGGCGGTCGGCTCGTCCATCAGCAGGAGCTTTGGCTGATTGGCGAGCGCAATCGCAAGCTCGAGCCGCTTGAGGTCGCCATAGGCGAGCTCGCCGCAGGGACGATCCGCATAGCCGCCCATGCCGACGAGCTCCAGGAGGCGCACGGCCTCGTCGCGGTCGAAGCGCGGTGCCGAGCCCCAGAGATTGAGCAATTGCTTTTCGTGCGAGATCAGCGCGACCTGCACGTTCTCGCGCACTGTCATGGTGGCGAAGGTCGCCGTGATCTGGAAGGTGCGGCCGACCCCGAGCCGCCAGACCTCGCGCGGCTTCTTGCCCGTCGTATCCTCGCCGAGCAGGCGGATGCGCCCGGCGTCCGGCGTGTTCTGGCCGTTGAGCATGTCAAAGCAGGTGCTCTTGCCCGCGCCGTTGGGACCGATCAGTGCCAGGATCTCGCCGGCACGCAGCTCGAACGAGACGCCGCGCACTGCGTGAATGCCGCCATAGGACTTGGTCAGGCCTTCGACCGCGAGAAGTGTGGGTGCGACGCTCATTCGGTGGACCCGATCGGTTTGGCGAGCATTGTCGAGCCCGGCGGCGAGGATCCCTTGCGCCGCTGCGCAAGCATTTCCAGCATGCCGACAATCCCTTTCGGGAAGACGACCACGATCAGCACGATGAAAGCGCCGAGCACGAGCTTTGACAGGTCGGTCTGGCTGACGAGCCAGATGTTGAGCGCCTTGTAGACGATCGCGCCGATCACTGCGCCCGACACCGTCTCGACGCCGCCGAGCAGCACCATGACGAGCGCATCGACCGACAGCGAGATGCCGAGATTATCCGGGAAGACGCTGCCCTTCAGGTATGCAAACAGCGCACCACCGATGCCGGCCGTGGTTCCCGCAATGACGAAGGCCGTCCACTGCATGCGCTTGACGTTGATGCCGATCGCCTCGCTGCGCAATGCGGAGTCCCGCGTGGCCCTAAGTGCGTAGCCGAACGGTGAGAACACCGCGATGCGTAGTGCGATCGTCACCAGCGCGGCAACGCCGAGCGCCAGCCAGTAGAAATGCGACGGGCTCGCCGCCCATTTTTCCGGCCAGACGCCCAGAATGCCGTTGTCGCCGCCGGTGACGCTGACCCACTGGAACGCGATCGACCATACGATCTGCGCGAAGGCGAGCGTCAGCATCGCGAAATAGACGCCGGAGAGCTGCACGGCGAAGAAGCCGAACACGGCGGCACCGAGGCAGCCGAGCAGCGGCCCTAGCAGCAGGCAGACGATCATCGGCAGGCCCGCCATCTTGGCGAGGAACGCGACGCCATAGGCGCCGAGGCCGAAATACGCCGCGTGCCCAAAGGACGCGAGACCGCCGACCGCCATCAGAAAATGCAAGCTGACGGCGAAGATCACGAAGATCGCGATCTCCGAGCCGACTGTCAGCGCATAATTGCCGGCGAACAGCGGCAGTGCTGCCGCGACGACGAGTGCGGCAACCGTAGCCAGCCGCTCGTTCGACGTCAGTGGCCGCCAGGGATTGACCGTGAGACCCGGCGTGCGGCGCGCGGGCGCCTCAGGCCTGCCGAACAGGCCCCAGGGACGTACGATCAGCACCACCGCCATCACCAGGAAGACCAGGATGATGGAAATCTTCGGGAAGATCAGGATACCGAAGGCGTTGAGCTCGGACACCAGCACCGCCGCGACAAAGGCGCCCACGATGCTGCCGAGACCGCCGATCACGACGACGACGAAGACCTCGACGATGATGCGCAGATCCATGGCGTGATGCACGGCGTCGCGCGGGATTTGCAGCGCGCCGCCAAGCGCTGCGAGGAAGACGCCGACCGCGAACACCGACGTGAACAGCCATTTCTGATTGACGCCGAGCGCCGCGACCATGTCGCGGTCCTGCGTCGCCGCGCGCACCAGAACGCCCCACCGGGTGCGCTGGAACAACAGCCAAAGGATGCCGAGCACGACCGGGCCAAGCACGATCAGGAACAGGTCGTAACTCGGGATGTTCTGGCCAAAGAAATCGACCGCGCCCTTGAAGCCCGGCGCGCGGCGGCCGAGCAGATCGTCGGGGCCCCAGATGAGGACGACGAGATCCTCGACCATCAGCGTCAGGCCGAAGGTCGCGAGCAACTGGAACAGCTCGGGCGCGTGATAGATACGCCGGAGCAGCACCATCTCGACGAGGACACCGATCAGCGCCACCGCGAGCGCGGCGATCACGATACCGCCCCAGAAGCCGAACGCGCCAGAGAGGCGATCCGTCAGCGTGAAGGCGATGTAGGCACCGACCATGTAGAACGCGCCGTGCGCAAAGTTCACGATCCGCGTCACGCCGAAGATGATCGACAGGCCCGAGGCCACCAGGAACAGCGACGCTGCGCTGGCGAGTCCAGTCAGAAACTGTACGACGTAAAAGGCCATCGGCGGTCCGGGTTGGGTTTCAGTGCGCTCCCCGCGCAGGGAGCGATAACTTCGTAGGGTGGGTTAGCGAAGCGTAACCCACCACTTTCCTCGCCGCGGGATAGACCGTGGTGGGTTACGCCTTCGGCTAACCCACCCTACGGCAGCGGCAAAACTTCAATCCTTTGGCCGCAGTTTCTCGACTTCGGCATCACTCGGCAGATAGTCCGCGCCTTTCTTGTAGGACGAATCCACCATCACGCCCTTGCCATCCTTCAGCGCGGTCTTGCCGACGAAGGCACCAAGCGTCGACTGGTGATCGATCTGGCGGAAGGTGATCTCTCCAAAGGGCGAGCCCACAGAGAGACCTTCCGCCGCCGCGATCAGCTTCTCCGGATCGGTCGAACCGGCCTTCGCCAGGATCGCCGCCGCCGACTTGATGGTCTGGTAGCCAACGATCGAGCCGAGGCGCGGATAGTCGTTGTATTTGGCCTGGTAGGCCTTGAGGAACGCGTCGTGCTCGGGCGTTTTGATCGAGTACCAGGGATAGCCGGTAACGATCCAGCCCTCGGGCGTCTCGTCCTTGAGTGGATCGAGATATTCCGGCTCACCGGTCAGGAAGGAGACGACATCACGTCCCTTGAACAGGCCGCGCGTATTGCCTTCGCGCACGAGCTTCACGAGATCGGCGCCGAAGGTGACGTTGAGGATCGCCTCCGGATTGGCTTGGGCAACCGCCTGCACCACCGGGCCCGCATCGATCTTGCCCTGCGGCGGCCACTGCTCGTCGACCCACTGGATGTCGGGACGCTTCTCCGACATCAGCTTCTTGAACACCGCAACCGCGGACTGGCCATATTCGTAGTTCGGCGCGATCGTCGCCCAGCGTTTTGCCGGCAGCTTTGCCGCTGCTTCCACCAGCATCGCCGCCTGCATGTAGTTGGAGGGACGCAGGCGGAACGTATACTTGTTGCCCTTCGACCAGGTGACGGCATCCGTCAGCGGCTCGGCGGCGAGGAAGAACACCTTTTTCTGGTTGGCGAAATCGCTCACGGCAAGGCCGATGTTCGACAGGAACGTGCCCGCGAGCATCGCAACGCCCTCGCTCGAGACGAGCTCGTTGGCCGCGGTCTGCGCGTCGGCCGGCTTGCCGCCGTCATCCTTGGAGATCACGACGAGCTTCTTGCCGTTGATGCCGCCGGCCGCGTTGATCTCCTCGACGGCGAGCTGCCAGCCCTTGCGATAGGGCTCGGTGAATGCCGGCAACAGCGAGTAGCTGTTGATCTCGCCGATCTTGATCTCCTGCGCCGTCACCGAGCCGGCCATGCCGCCGACCAGAAGCGCAAACGCCGCGCCGACAAAACAGTTTCTTGCTCGCATCCCAACCTCCAGTTTTTTGAAGACTCAATTTCTTGAGCATGATCTTGTCGGAAAACCGGTCCCCACTTTGCGCAAACGCGGCCCTCCGGATACGGATCATGCTCTAACGCAGGCCGTCTTCGCCCTTGATCTCCGCAACCGTCAACCCGCCAACCCGCGGCAGCGGGCGGCCGCTGTCGGTGACAGCCACCGCGACCATGATCTCGTTGGCGCGCGGCGCGTCGTTGATCTGCACTTCCATGCCGTCGAAATGACTGCGCACGAAGGCCGCGTCCTTGTGGCCTAATGGAATGTCGAGCGTCGTGCCCGGACCGCTGCGCTTCTTCGACGACGGAATCAGTGCCGCGCCCTTGCTCAGGACCTTACGCACTGGCGCGCCCATCTTCGGATGCAGGATCGCGGCAGCATGCTCCAGCTCGCCGTTCTCGCCGACGGCGGCGGCCTTGCCGTAACTCTGCACCTTCGAGCCTTCGATCCCGAGCGCCGCCACCGCGCGCCTTGACAAGAGATCGCCGAGCTCCTCGCCGATCGCGATCAGCGGTGAAAGATCTTCGACGTATTTCCCGGCGAACGGATTCTCAATGACTGCGATCGCCGCGGCGCGCCGGGTCGGCGGCGAGACGGACCGTCCCATCTCCATCTGCGTCTCTTCGACGACGGTGACGATCTTGCGGATGATCGCGCTCATGTCAGCTTCCTTGGCTCGCTTCCCTGATCAGGCATGGACCGCGTTCTCCAATAAAGACGGGCGCGATCGTCGCCGCTCAATATCCTTGGTCCCGATGACAAGCATATCACCACATAGCCTGAGCACGGCACCCTCGATCAGTCCACGATCGAACAATTGCCGTGCACATTCTGCGCCAGATTCGAGAGCCTCGCGAATTTCTATCTGCGACAATGCGCCGACGTCGCGACTGACGAGACGCGCGCCGAGGTCGCTGTCGGGCTGGATCTCGTTCGCCGGACGGCGCTTGACCGCCGGATGCCCGGGCAGATCGACGGCATTGGCGATGACGGTTGCTGCCGCATCGGCTTGAGAGGCCGTCGCTGTCAGCACCGTCACCGCGTCGGCAATACCGAGCGAGAAACTGCGCCCATGGCGCCCGCTGGTCGCCACGCCACGGATCGGATCGTCCGCCCCAATCGTGATCGCCTGCATCACGCCGGCGCGGTCGGGGCGGTCCATCAGGCCGATGGCAAAATGCTCGCCTTCGCCGAGATGCAGCGCGATGTCGCCACCATTGTTGACATAGGCTTGGTCGAGCTGCGCCGCGCCAAGCATAGCACCGAGAACTTCTTCCGCCACACTGCCAGCGACTGCGGCCATCGGCGTGATGAAGCAATCGCCTGCGTAGGGAGCAACGGCGGCGTACATGCGCCGCGCGACGACACCTTTCAGGACGCATTGCACCGGCTGCGCCGCTTTGCGTAATTCCGTCAGCTCGGCACAGAGCTCGTCGAGCAGCCCGGTGAAGCGCCGTGCTGCCGCCTCGTAGGCCGCGCGAACCTGATGCTCGGCTCCCCTCGCCTCCACGATCAGATCAATCGGACCATCCTGCAAATGCAGCCGCCGGCCATCAGACAGCAACGCAATTTGCGGAAGCCTCCTCATGCGCGCCGTCCCGGGATCGGGTTCTGCCACGGCACCTGGCGAATATCATCACTCTCCCGGACCTCGGACAGCGGTCGCACATGATCCATGTGGCCCCCGAGCGCGGCATAGTCGGACAGCCTCATCGTGAACTCGATCGGCGCGACAAGAGCCGGCGTCGGCACATAGCCGAACGCACCGGCCGGCATCTGCGTCACATCGACCATGTAGGTGATGCCGCCGCCGGGCCAGACATAAACCGGCGCACCGCCGCTGGTGACGCGCGTCAGAGCATCCTTCACCGAGCGTGTCAGACGCACCGGATTATCGGTAACGCCGGCGCGCAAGGAACCCCCGGCGCCCGCCATGAACAGTACGGTGCACAAGGCCGGCTCACAATTTTCCTGGATGCGCTCGACCGAGAATCGCAGGTCCGCCGGCATCTCGGTCTCGACCGGCTTCAAGGCACCGTCGAGCACATAGTAGGACGCGTGCTCGCCGGTGGTGGAGACCATCAGCATGGTCAGGCCGGGTTTCGCTTCCTTGGCGTCGAAAGGACCGAGGATCGACAGCGGATCGGAGATGTTGGTGCCGCCCCAGCCCGTGCCGGGATCGGCGACCTGGAAATAGCGACCTGGCGTCGAGCGCCGCCCCTTCATCTTGATGCCGGTGTCGGCAATATCGAGCAGCTTGCCGGCCTGATGCTCGCTGAGCACCCCGGTGATGTGATCGTCGACCACGACGACCTCGTCGACCTTGCCGTGCCACTGCTTTGCGAACATGCCGATCGTCGCCGAGCCGCAGCCGACGCGCATGCGCTCTTCCTTCACGCCGTTGACGATCGGCGGCTCTCCCGCCTGCACCACCACCGTCGCGCCACCGTCAATCGTGAACTCAACCGGCTTGCAGTTGGAGAGATCCATCAGCGTGTCGCAGGTGACGCGGCCTTCCTTCTTGGAGCCGCCGGTCAGATGATGCACGCCGCCGAGCGACAGCATCTGCGAGCCGTATTCGCTGGTCGTGACGTGGCCGACCGCCTCGCCCTGCACGCGCACCACCGCGCTTTCCGGGCCGAGGTAGCGGTCGGTGTCGATTTTCACCTTGACGCCGCAATACGAGAAGATGCCTTCGGTCACGACGGTGACCATGTCGACGCCATCGACTTCCGATGAGACGATGAACGGCGCCGGCTTGTAGTCGGGATAGGTCGTGCCCGCACCGATCGCAGTGACGAAGGTCGAGGGTTCATGGACGATCTTGCCGTCCCAATCCTCTGACCGGCTAAACGGCACCAGCTTGCCGCCGTGCGACACCGTGCGCTCGAGGATGATATGTGGATCGACGCGGACGAGCTTGCCGTCGTGGTTGGCGTAGCGGTCGCAGGCACCCGCCGCGCCCGGCTTGATGTAGCACATCACCGGACAGGCATCGCAGCGGATCTTGTCGGAAGCCGCGCTCGTCGCTTCAGTCACCATGTCAAAGCCAACTGATCCAGGGCTTATCATTCGTATACGAACGATGTTGCGCGCGATGCCGGAAGCTGTCAAGCGGCGCCACCGGCAAAACCATGCGGCTGCCGAATAAAACCTCATCTGCCTGCCTGCCCTGTCCACAAAGCGGGCAACCGCGCTGCACTGCGGCATGCGGCGCTTGCACGTTTGTGTACAAACGGTATCGTCGGGCTTCGCAGTTTGACATGCGCGCGCCGCACCGGGACCAGAGATGACGCAGACACTGATCCGCCTCACCGTGAACGGCCGGATCCATAATGTCGCCGCCGCGCCGGAGACGCCGCTCCTGTATGTGCTGCGCAACGACCTCGCGCTCAACGGTCCCAAATATGGTTGCGGCCTCGGCGAATGCGGCACCTGCACTGTCCTGATCGACGACGCCGCGGCGCGTTCCTGCGTCATTCCGATCGGCGGCTGTGTGGGGCGCGACATCGTGACGCTTGAAGGGCTCGGCACGCGCGACAATCCCGACGCCGTGCAGCAGGCCTTCATCGACGAGCAGGCCGCGCAATGCGGCTACTGCCTCAACGGCATGATCATGACCACCAAGGCGCTGCTTGCGATCAATCCACAACCCACCGCGCAGGAGGCGATGGCCGCGCTGCGCTACAATCTCTGCCGCTGCGGCACGCATGTCGAAATCCTCCGCGCCGTGATGCGCGCATCAGGTCAGCTTGCCGAGGCCGGTGATTGATGGCCTCCCCCGTTTCGAATGAAACTGAGCGGCGCTCCGGATCGCTGGTCGTCGCCCGCGCGCTCGCCGACGGCACGTCCGAGACCTTTGTCCGGATCACCGCCGATGGTTCGGTCAGCGCCTATAACGGCCATGTCGATCTCGGCACCGGCATCCGCACAGCGCTCGGCCAGATCGTTGCCGAAGAGCTCGACGTGTCGTTTGCGCGCGTCGTCGTGGTGCTCGGCGATACCGCTGTCGTGCCGAACCAGGGCGCGACGATTGCCAGCGAAACCATTCAGATCACCGCCGTTCCCCTGCGCAAGGCCGCCGCGCAAGCGCGACATTTTCTGATCGCGCGCGCCGCCGAACGGCTGGAGCTTTCGGCTGGGGATCTCAGCATTGAGGACGGGCTGGTTCGCGGCCACAACCGCAGCATCAGCTTTGGAGAGCTGATCGGCGATGAGGTGATCCGTCTCGAGCTTGCCGATGATGTCGCCGTGAAACCCGTCGGCGACTACGCTATCGTCGGCCAGTCCGTGCCGCGCGTCGACCTGCCGGCGAAGGCGACCGGCGAGATGACCTTCGTGCACGACGTCCGTGTGCCCGGCATGTTGCACGGCCGCGTGGTGCGGCCGCCCTATGCCGGCGTCGATGCCGGGCCGTTCGTCGGAACCAGCCTGATCGCGGTGGACGAGTCCTCGGTGCGCGATATTCCCGGCCTCGTCGGCGTCGTGCGCCTCGGCGACTTCGTCGGCGTCGTCGCCGAGCGCGAGGAGAATGCGATTCTGGCCGCAAATCGGCTGAAGGTGAGCTGGAAGCCGACACCCGCGCTACCCGATCTCGCCGACCTCGAGACCGCCCTGCGCGCCAACCCGTCGACGCCGCGCACGCTGATCGACAAGGGCGACGTGAACGCGGCCATCGCCGCTGCCGCCAAGCCAATGCGGCGGACTTACGTCTGGCCCTACCAGATGCACGCGTCGATCGGGCCTTCCTGCGCCGTTGCCGATTTTCAGGAGGGGCGCATCCGGGTCTGGTCCGGAACGCAAAACCCGCACATCCTGCGCACCGACCTTGCCTTGCTGATCGAGCGGCCCGAGACCGAGATCGAGGTGATCCGGCTGGAGGCCGCCGGATGCTACGGCCGCAACTGCGCCGATGACGTCACGGCGGACGCACTGCTGCTCTCGCGCGCAGTCGGTCGGCCCGTGCGCGTGCAGTTGACGCGGGAACAGGAACACGCCTGGGAGCCCAAGGGCACCGCGCAGCTCGTCGACGTCAATGGCGGGTTGGACGCCGACGGCGGCGTCGCCGGTTACGATCTCGCCACGCGCTATCCTTCGAACGCCGCGCCGACGCTTGCGCTGCTTCTCACAGGCCGGATATCGCCCGAGCCCGACGTGCTGCAGATGGGCGACCGCACCGCGATCCCGCCCTACGACTACGAACACATGCGTGTCGTCGCGCACGACATGCCCCCAATCGTGCGCGCCTCCTGGTTGCGCGGCGTCTCGGCGCTGCCGAACAGCTTTGCGCATGAATCCTATATTGACGAGCTCGCGACCGAAGCCGGTATCGATCCGATCGAATATCGCCTGCGCTACCTGAAGGACCAGCGCGCGGTCGATCTCGTCAATGCGGTCGCCGAGCGCGCGGGCTGGACACCACGACCGGTGCGCCAGGACAAGGGCGGCGATGTCGTGCATGGGCGCGGCTTTGCTTATGCGCTCTACGTGCACAGCAAGTTCCCCGGCTACGGCGCGGCGTGGTCGGCCTGGATCGCCGATGTCGCGGTCAACAAGACGACCGGCGATGTCAGCGTCACCCGCGTCGTCGCCGGCCAGGATTCCGGATTGATGATCAATCCGGACGGCGTGCGCCACCAGATCCAGGGCAACGTGATCCAGTCGACCAGCCGCGCGCTGATGGAGGAGGTCTCCTTCGAGCGCGGCGCGGTGGCGGTGCGCGAATGGGGCGCCTACCCGATCATCCCCTTCCCCGACGTGCCCAAGATCGACGTGCTAATGTTGCCGCGTCAGGACCAGCCGCCACTCGGCGTCGGCGAATCCGCCTCGGTGCCGAGTGCGGCAGCGATCGCCAATGCGATCTTCGATGCCACAGGCGTGCGCTTCCGCGAGCCGCCATTCACGCCGGAGCGCATCCTCAAAGGCTTGCGTGGCGACACGTCGCCTGAGCCTCAGGCGTTACCTGCGCCGGCAGCCGCCCCGACCGGCTCCTGGACAAACCCGTTCGCGAAGCGCACCGGCATCTTCGCGAGCGTGGCCGCGCTCTGCACGGCCGCCATCGGTATCGGCGCCGCCATGCTACCGGGCCGCGCCATCGCGCCGATCGCGCGGCCCGATGCATCCGTCTATTCGGCTGCGACGATCGCGCGCGGCGCAGAGCTCGCCGCGCTCGGCAATTGCGCGGAGTGTCACACGACCGCGGGCGGCGCGCTGAACGCCGGCGGGCGCGCGCTGGAAACGCGGTTTGGCACCATCTACAGCACCAACATCACGCCGGACGCCGCGACCGGTATCGGCGCCTGGTCCTACCCGGCCTTCGAGCGCGCGATGCGCGAGGGACTGCATCGCGACGGCCGACAGCTCTATCCCGCATTCCCCTACACGCATTTTGCGAAGACAAGCGACGCAGACATGCAGGCGCTGTACGCGCACCTGATGGCGCAGCCCGCGGTGCGGGCGACCACACCGAACAACGCGCTCTCTTTCCCGTTCAATCTTCGGCCGTTGCTGGCTGGCTGGAATGCGTTGTTCCATCGAACCACCACGCTCAAGCCCGACCCGATCAAGTCCGAGCAGTGGAATCGCGGCGCCTATCTCGTCGAAGGCCTCGGCCATTGCAGCGCCTGCCATTCGCCGCGCAATGCGCTCGGTGCCGAGCAGCAGAGCGCCTATCTCGCCGGCGGCTTTGCCGAGGGCTGGGAGGCGCCGGCGCTGACGTCGCTCTCGCTGGCACCGATTCCCTGGAGCGAGGACGAGCTTTACGCCTATTTGCGCACCGGCCATTCGCGTTTCCACGGCGTGGCGGCCGGGCCGATGGCGCCCATCGTGCGGGATCTCGCCGCCCTGCCCGATCAGGACATCCGCGCAATGGCGATCTATCTCGGCTCGTTCAACGACACCGCGATCGACCGGCAGGCGCAGGACGCGCTTGCCGCCAAGCTCGAGAACGCGACGCAAGTCACCGTCGCCGCCTCGACCGGCGCGCGGCTCTATCAGGGCGCGTGCGCCGTCTGCCACGAGGTCGGCGGTCTGCCGCTGTTCGGCAGCCGGCCGTCACTGTCGCTCAACAGCAATCTCCACAGCGCGAAACCGGACAATCTCGTGCAGGTGATCCTGCACGGCATCATCGAGCCAGCGTCCAGCGACCTCGGCTATATGCCCGCGTTCAAGCACAGCATGAGCGACGCGCAGGTCGAGGAGCTCGTTGCGTTCCTGCGCAAGCAATTTGCGCCGGACAAGCCGGCGTGGACTGGCATCCGCGAGACGATTACGCGCGTGAAGGCCTCTGCGAACTAGCCGTGCTTCTTCGTCTCCACCGGCGGCGTGCCGTGGGTGTGGAAGGACTCGATCGTCTTCAGTCCCCAGGCCTGACCTTTCTTGCGCTCCTCTTCCGTCCACACGATCGGCTTCCAGTCGGGTGCGAGGATTAGCCGTGCGCCGGCGTTGGCGACTTCGACGCGGTTGCCGCCGGGTTCGTAGACGTAGAGAAAGAAGGTCTGCTGGATCGCATGCTTGTGCGGGCCGGTCTCGATGTAGACGCCGTTCTCCAGGAAGATGTCGGCAGCGCGAAGGATCTCCTCGCGGCTGTCGAGCGCGTAGGTGACATGGTGGAAGCGGCCGGGCACGCCGGAATGGTCGAGCGAATAGGCGAAATCGTAGCTCTTGTTCGACATCGTCAGCCACATCGCGGCTTCCCGGCCGTCGTTGAGCACGATCTGCTCGGTGAGGCGGCAGCCGAGATAGTTCTCGAAGAACTCGCGGTTGGCCTTGATATCGGCCGCGAGGCAGTTGAGATGGTCGAGGCGGCGCACGTTGGCACCGCGCGCGGGAAAACGCTGCGCCTGGTTCTTCAGAGCGGGCTTCAGCTCGGGCGGAGCCTGATACCACTCGGTCTCGTAGTAGAGCTCGACGATATGGCCGTCAGGATCGCGGCAGCGGAAGGTCGGCCCCTGCCCCATGTCGCCGTCGATCCAGCCGATGTCGAAGCCGGACCCCTTGAGCGCTGCGACGCGCCGCTCCAGCGCCTGCTGACTGCGTGCGCGCAGCGCCATGTGGCCCATGCCCGAGGTTTTCGACGCCGTGAGTTTTAGCGAATAGCGCTCATAGTCATCCCAACCGCGCAAGTAAACGGACTCACCCTTCTGCCCGCTGACCGTCATGCCCATGACGTCGACGAAGAATTTCAGACTCTCGTCCGGCTTCGGCGTCAACAGCTCCATGTGGCCGAGATGGGCGAGATCGAGGATCGGTTCTGGCTGCATCATTTCCTCCATGGCATGACGGGTGATCGGCTTCACGGATCCCGGAATTTCGACGCGCGCTCGCGGGCGCAACGGCGGACCCTGTATGCGCCCAGGCCGGCCCTGGATCATTTGTACTAATGTACAAATGATTAGGTCTCGTCAACAAATAGAAATCCCCTCGTCCCGCACCGGGCTGCGCCGGTCCGCGTCGCTTTCGGATCCCGACCACGCCGGGTGGTTTTCCGAATGGTAAATTTCTCCTTACGCGCCGACGGCCGGCCGGCCCAGAAAACGGCATTGTCCTACCGATTTTCGCGGCAAGTAGGCACTTCGAACAAATCTCCCAACCGAATTGTCACAGATTTAACAAAGCGGCGGCGCCTCGCATTTAACCGTTTGTGCAGTGACCGCCGCGCATAGTTGGAACAAATCCTCGTTGTTGCCAGGTTCATCATCGTGACATCTTTTGGACGCGTGATTTCGGTACGCGGATCGCTTGCGCGGGTCGGGCTTTTGGCGGAAAGCCGGATGCCGATCTCGGAAGTGCGTGCCACTGTCGGCCGCTTCGTCAGCATCCGCTGCGCCAGCTCGGTCATCGTGGCCATGATCACCGAGGTTTCCTGCGAGAACCTCTCGACCGGGGACACTTACATTGCCATCGCCTCCGTCGACCTGCTCGGCGAGATCCTCAATGCCAGCGACAAGGCCAAGTTCCAGCGCGGCGTCACCAACTATCCGACCATCGGCGATGCGGTCGACCTGATCACCAGCCAGGAGCTGCGCACGATCTATGCGCCGACGGGCGCGGACCAGATCAATGTCGGTTTCCTGCAACAGGACCGTTCCGTCGTCGCTTATGTCGACGTCGAGGAAATGCTTTCCAAGCATTTTGCGGTGCTCGGCTCGACCGGCGTCGGCAAATCGACCGGCGTGTCGCTGCTGCTCAACGAAATCCTGAAAGCGCGCCCGAACCTGCGCGTCTTCCTGCTCGACGTCCACAACGAATATGGTCGCTGCTTCGGCGACCGTTCCCTGGTGCTCAACCCGCGGAACCTGAAGCTGCCGTTCTGGCTGTTCAATTTCGAGGAAATCGTCGACGTGCTGTTCGGCGGCCGGCCTGGCGTGCCCGAAGAGCTCGACATCCTCGCCGAAGTCATCCCGATCGCCAAGGGTGTCTACACGCAGTATCAGAACTCCGACCGCCTCGGCCTCAAGCGCATCGATCCCAAGCAGGTCGGCTTCACCGTCGACACGCCGGTGCCCTACCGGCTGGTCGATCTGATCTCGCTGATCGACGAGCGCATGGGCAAGCTCGAAAACCGCTCCTCGCGCATCATCTATCACAAGCTGATCTCGCGCATCGAGGCGGTGCGCAACGATCCGCGCTACGCCTTCATGTTCGACAATGCCAATGTCGGCGGTGACACCATGGCGGAGGTGATCAGCCACCTATTCCGTCTGCCGGCCAACGGCAAGCCGATGACGGTGATGCAGCTTGCCGGCTTTCCAGTCGAGGTGATCGACTCCGTCGTCTCGGTGCTCTGCCGCATGGCCTTCGATTTCGGCCTGTGGAGCGACGGCGTCTCGCCGCTGCTGTTCGTCTGCGAAGAGGCGCACCGCTATGCGTCCGCCGATCGCAACGTCGGTTTCGGGCCGACCCGCAAGGCGGTGTCGCGCATCGCCAAGGAAGGCCGCAAATACGGCGTCTATCTCGGTCTCATCACCCAACGTCCAGCCGAACTCGACGCCACCATCATCTCTCAGTGCAACACGCTGTTCACGATGCGCCTGGCCAACGACCGCGACCAGGCGCTGCTCCGCGCCGCGGTGTCGGATGCGGCCGCGAACCTGCTCTCTTTCGTGCCTTCGCTCGGCACCCGTGAGGTCCTGGCGTTCGGCGAAGGCGTGGCACTGCCGACGCGACTGCGCTTCAAGGAGGTGCCGCCGCATCAATTGCCGCGCGGCGAAGCGACCATCAGCAGCGTTCCCTCGGTCACGGCCGGACACGACATGCATTTCGTCAGCGCTGTGCTCGAGCGCTGGCGCGGGGCCACCTCTCAGCGCGACGTGCCTAACGATCCCGTGTTCTCGGCGCCGCCTGCGAAGACGCTCTCCAGCATCGACGCCCCGATGCTCCAGCCGTCGATGGGGCTCGACCCCGACCGCTTCTCCCTGCTGAAGAAGCCGCTGCGGTAAGCTGGACTCCGCAACCCGTCTCGGCCGAACTTGCCGGATGCCGGCACGGCGCTGCGTCTTTTCGTGGCGACGATATGCGTTTCACGGTGTCGCAGGGAGAACTGCCAGCCGAAGCACGTCCGTGACATCGGATACGGCTTCCAATATGTCGACACGGGACCAAATCTCCTCGGCAGCGTTTTGTCCAATGACGGGCGTCGCATTGTCCATGAACTTGCTCCGGATGACCTCCTCGGAGGCCGGCCGTTCGACACTGCCGAGCGCGAATTCAATGAGGGGCGACGCATATGACTTCCCCTCGCTCGTGACCGTGACGCGGCCAGCCGGCCGGCGCCGCTCGCCGCTCATCAAGTCATTGATCGCCGGATCGACTTCCGCGCGAACTCGCCCGGCCAGTTCAAGCAGATCGGTTCGCTCCAAGGTCTCGCGGGCATACCAGTTGGAAGCGGGATGAATCCCAAGAAGCAGAGCCGCGAAGGCGTAAGGGAAGCTGAACTGCGCATCCACCATCGTCGCCGGTGCAGGATCCATGAAATCCCGACAAAGACCAATCGATGTATGAATGACAACATGGTCGATATCGCTGGGGCCGAGCGAGTTGTCCCTGATCAGTTGCTCCAAGGCTTCCATGGCGGTGTGCATCCACCGGCACACCGGATAGGTCTTGAAGGTACTGCCGAGGATAGCCCATTCGTGGGCCAGGCCGGCCGTGAGCGCCTCCTCCTCGAAGCAATCAGAGCCCAGCATCCGCCATAGCCCGGTCGGGCCGTCCAGCACGCTTTTCGATCCGACGATGCCGCATCCATGCATTTGCACGGCACGGACGCCCGCCTCCGCCGCGGGCGCATTGAAGTCCTTGAGCGAAATCAGCGGGCGCTCAGCGAAGTTGTACTTCCGCAGACTCGGCACATTGGAAAGCGTGGCGGCGAGCCCCACGGCGTTGTTCATTTCGTCAGCGTCAAGCTGCGAGAGCTTGCCGAATGCGATGCAGGCGGACACCGTCTGGTGCTGGCAGACGCCGTAGACTTCGCGAAAGCGCTCGATCGTCGGCTGAATTGAACGGATGAGCCGATTGTTGATCTCGTAAGCGGCGACGACCGCCGTGAGAAACTCGCTGCCGCTGACACGGTTCACGAACGATCCGCTCGTGGCGGCGGCAATGATCGTGGCGCCGGGGTGCCCCATGCCCTTTCCGGCAATTTCATAGCCGTCATCGTAATCAAGAGCATTCATGCATGCTGAGTTGCCAAAGGCGGCAGCGGCCGGGCCCAATTGCATACCCGCCCCGAAGACAGGTACGCTCCCGTGGGCGTGTTCCAGCCGGAGGTATTGCAGGAGCTGTCGCGCAAGCGACGTTCCCGCGCCCGCGAGGCCGCAGCCGAGGGTGTCGAGGACATGAAGTTTGGCCTTCTTGCGAACCTCGGCGGGTATGTCTTCGATCCGAAGCTGCGCCGCAAACCGGCAAACCTGCGCTGTCAGAGTTGACGCCGCCTCGTTCATTTCGAGGCGCCGTAGAATCGTTCCTCGTAGGCACGTGCGAGGGCAAGCGTCACGGGACCCGGCAGCCCATCGCCGATCCGACGTCCATCCACCGAACGCACCGGCGTCACGCCGCCGAACGTGCCGGTCACGAACGCCTCATCAGCCCCGTAGACCTCTGCCAGGGTGAAGTCCAGCTCACGACACTCGAGACCGAGGCCGGCACAGCTCTCGATGATCTTGGCCCTCGTGATTCCCTTGAAGCAAAAGCGTCCCGTGGATGTTTCGACCCGGCCATCGCGGACAATGAAGAAGTTGGTGGAGTTGCAGCTCGACACGAAGCCCGACGGATCCAGCATCAGCGCCTCGTGGGCACCGCAGCTGATGGCCTGAAGCAGGGCCTGAATCAGATTCAGGCGGCTGTGCGAGTTCAGCCGCAGGTCGAAGACATCCGGACTGCTGCATCGGAAAGTGGAGGTTGCGATCTTCATTCCGGAAGCCTTGATTTCCGGATCCGGCAGCTTGTACTCGGCCGTGATCGCGACGGTCGCCTTGCCGAGAGCGTTCCTCGGGTCCTGGTGGACGGTTCTCTTTTCCCCACGCGTGACCATCAGGCGGAGATGCGCTCCATCCTCCATTCCATTGGCGGATACAGTCTCCTCCAGAGCGGCTCGCATCTGGGCGACGGTCATGCCGATGTCGATCGCGATCGTCTGGGCCCCCTGGTAGAGCCGCTTCAGATGCTCGTCCACCAGGACGAGGTTGCCGCGACTGAGGCGAATGCCTTCCCAGACACCGTCTCCCAGGCCAAAGCCGGCATCGAAAATCGAGACCAAGGCCTCTGATCTGGGAACCAGCCTGCCGTTGAGCCAGATCAACACGTGCGCGTTGCGTGGGTCTTCCACTGGCGTCTGAGCGCCCTTGCTCTCGATCATCGGACCATGCCTAGAAGCTGAATTCGGTGAAGCGGTTGAGGAAGGCTTTGGTGCGTTCTTTCTGGGGTGTCTTGAGCACCTGCTCGGGCGCCCCTTCCTCGTGGATGCGCCCCTCATGAAGGAAGAGTACGCGCGTCGCGAAATGATAGGCAAAGCCAAGCTCGTGCGTGACGAGCAGCATCGTGCGGCCTTCCTTGGAGAGACCAAGGATGACTTGCAGCACCTCGCCGACCAACTCCGGATCGAGCGAAGACGTGGGTTCGTCAAAAAGCAGTATCTCGGGATCCATCGCGAGCGCTCGCGCGATGGCGACGCGCTGCTGCTGCCCACCCGAGAGCCGAGCCGGAAACTGGTCGGCCTTTTCGGCAAGCCCCACCCTGGCGAGGTAGTGGCGCGCTCTGGCGGCCGCCTCCGATTTGGATTTACCGAGCACCGAGAGGGGCCCCTCCATCACGTTTTCAAGCGCGGATTTGTGCGGGAACAGGTTGAACTGCTGGAAGATCATTCCGATCCGGGTGCGCAGCCGACACAGTTCGGCTTCGCTATAGCGGATTGCGCCTGATCCGTTCTTGCCGGTCGCTTGTCCGATTGCCTTGCCGTCGAGCCAGATGCGGCCATCAGAAGGCGTCTCCATGAAATTGATACAGCGGAGGAAGGTGCTCTTACCGGACCCGCTCGAGCCAAGAATGGCGATGCGTTCGCCGGGCTTCACCGCCAGGTCGATGCCGCGCAGCACGTGATTATCACCGAAGCTCTTGTTGAGGTTCTCGACCCGCAGAATGTCGTTGTCCATAGGATCAGGCTCCCCTGGCATTCAGCCGGCGCTCGAGCAGGTATGCTGCAAGCGTGCCGGGATAGATCAGGACGAAGTAGATGATCGCCACGACCGTAAAAGTTTCGAGCGGCAGGAATGTCTGCGTGCTCAGGGACCGGGCCTGATACATCAGCTCATTGACCGTGATGACGGAGGCGATCGAGGTCATCTTGGCGAGCTCGACACCACGGTTTGTGAATGCGGGAATCATCCGCCGCAGCGCCTGCGGGAGAATGATCCGCTGCATGACTTTCCAATACGGCATGCCGAGGGCACGTCCCGCTTCCCATTGTCCTCGGAAAATCGATTGCAGGCCGCCACGATAGATCTCTGCACAATAGGCGGACGTGTTCAGGCAGAGTCCCAGGCTTGCGGCGACGAACGGTGTGGTCTGGAGGCCCGTCAGCACCGGAAACGCGTAGTAGAACCATACCAGTTGGACCAGGACGGGCGTGTTCCGGAACACCTCGATGTAGAGCGAGGCCGGCCAATTGATCCATTTGCGCTGAGAGCTTCTGGCGATTCCGAGGAATAGTCCGACGATCAGTGAGAACGTGAAGGCTATTGCCCAGAGTGCGAAGGTCAGGCCGATGCCGCGCAACAGCAGGTCGGTGTTGGCGAAGATTTCGGCGAACTGGAATTCGTAGCTCATGTCAGTCGCCGTTTCCGTGCAGGCGGGCTTCGACCCGACGCATGACGAGGCTTGCGGCCAGGAGAACGGTAAAGAAGATGGCCGCCACCGCCGTATAGGTTTCTAGCGGCCGGAAACTCTGGGAGGCGACCGTCATCGCCCGGTAGAGCAGCTCTCCGTAAGCGACCGTCGCTGCAAGCGCCGTCGTCTTGACCAACTCGAAGGACCGCTCCATCAGAGGCGGCACCATCCTGCGCATGGCCTGGGGCAGGATGATCCGCCACATGAGCTGAGTGTAGTTCATGCCAAGGGCGCGCGCAGCTTCCCACTGGCCCTTTTCGATTGAAACGATGCCGCCCCGGAAAACCTCGGCGAAAAACGCACCTGATTGGACTGACAGCGCCAGCAGGGCTGCCGAAAAGGGGCTGAGGCTTACGCCGGTGACGATGGGCAAGCCGTAAAAATACCAGAAGAAATGAACGAGCGGAGGTGTGTTCCTGTAGAACTCGATGATCGCCGTGGCCGCAAGCGACAGCGCCCGGGACTTCGCCAGGCGCATGAGTCCGAGAACGAGGCCGATCGCCATGCCGAGAACAATGGCGCATGCTGACAGCCAGAGAGTATTCAGCAGGCCACCGAGAAGGAAGCCTGCGTTGTTCCAGACGGGGCTGAAGTCCCAGGTATATCGCACGACAGCTACTTCCGCACTTGCGGCCAGCGGGAAAACGCAGTGTTACGACAGGACTATCATTTCCATAGTTCGCGAACGATCGCGGGAGCTTTCGAAACGTCGATGCTCCGGAACTTCAGGTAGTCCTCGTAGATCCGCTGGGTCTCACCGGTCGCATAGTAGTAGGCGAGCGACAGCCCGAGCCAGTCGCGCCAGGTCTTGTCGGTATCGCGACGAACACCCGCGCTCGTGCTCGAGGCGCGAATGGGCTCAGGCAGGACGACTGTGCCCTTCTTGACGCGCGCCTGAAGCATCACAAGCGCGGGATGAAAGAGCGAAATCGCATCGACGCGACCGGCCTGGAAGGCAGCCGCAGTTTCATCGCCCGACGGGAAGCGCTCGATCTGCGCGTTGGGAAGTCTCGTCGTGATATCACGATCGGGCGAGGTGCCGAGGACGACGCCTATCCTGACCTCCGGCTTGTTGAATTCGGCCCATGACTTCGCCGTGAGGCCGTCGCGGACCAACAGGCCCTGCGCATACCAGAACATCGGCTCGACCGGGAAGTCGATGGCCAGTGCCCGTTGTGGCGTGGCGTCGAGCACGAACATGACGTCGAATTGCCCTGCTTGAAGGCCGGCAACCGCGTTTCCCCATGTAGTCTCGACCGGAACGGGCTTCACGCCGAGATCGCGCGCAAGAGCGACGCCAACGCCCCAGCCGATCCCGTACCATTCATTCGACCGCGCATCCTTGTAGAACCACGGTTCGCCTTGCGCGACGCCTATCTTGAGTTCTCCGCTGTCGCGAATGCGCTGAAGAGTGTTGGTCGACGACTGCGCCTGCGCGCCCGTGCCTGATGCGGCGACGGTGACTGCCGCGACGCCCACGGCGCCCAGGCTCAAAAGGTTGCGGCGGGATGTAGAAGGCTGGGTCATGCGCTTTCCCTCTTCTGGATCGATTGAATTGCGGATTTTGGGGAGGCCCTTGCCAGGCGCCGGCATCCCTCCGAGAGGCATGACCGTGGGCTCGTAGAATTCGGTGTGTAATACGATTTCACCCGATAATACCAGAAGAACTTCTTCTTCCTCGTGTGTGATGAGCTTGCCGAAATCTCTGACTTCGCTAGCCTTGATCATCGCCTTCAGCGGAATCATTTTTTCCCCGATGAGATCGGTGCAGAGCATCTGATAGTCGTAATTCTTCGTTCTGAGGACTTTCCTTGCCCGTCGGGGATAGTCCGGACGTTGAGCACGGCACCCGCCTCGACTATGGTTGCGACCCCAATCCGGAAAACCATGCCGATGACCAAACCCTCCGAAAATCGTTTCCCCACTCCGGCCCTCGACGCGCTGCCGGAGGACATCCGCACGCGCCTCCTTGCCGTGCAGGAGAAAAGCGGCTTCGTGCCGAACGTGTTCCTGACGCTGGCCTACCGGCCCGACGAGTTTCGCGCCTTCTTCGCCTATCACGACGCGCTGATGGAGAAAGACTCCGACCTCACCAAGGCCGAGCGCGAGATGATCGTGGTTGCAACCTCGGCGGCCAACCAGTGCCAGTATTGCGTGATCGCGCACGGCGCGATCCTGCGCATCCGCGCCAAGAATCCGCTCATCGCCGACCAGGTCGCGGTGAACTACCACAAGGCCGACATCACGCCGCGGCAGAAAGCGATGCTCGATTTCGCAATGAAGGTCTCGGCCGACGCACAGCGGATTTCGGAGGAGGATTTCGCCGCGCTTGGCCCCCACGGTTTCAGCGACGACGACATCTGGGACATCGCTGCGATCGCAGCGTTTTTCGCGATGTCGAACCGGCTCGCGAACTTCACGGGCATGCGACCGAACGACGAGTTTTACCTGATGGGGCGCCTGCCGAAACAATGATCGCGCCGCTCGACTGGCCCGAGATCATGCTGCGGCTTGGCACCGCCACGCTCGCAGGCTGCGCCATCGGCTTGAACCGCGATCTGCAGGGCAAGCCGATCGGGTTGAAGACGCTCGGCATCGTCGGTCTGTCGACTGCGACTGTCGTGTTGCTCGCGGTCCAGTTCGCCGAGCCCGGGAAGATCTCAGACGCGACCAGTCGCGTCATCCAGGGCATCCTCACCGGCATCGGCTTTCTCGGCGCCGGCGTCATCGTCCACGAAAGTGAGCATTTTCGCGTGCGCGGCCTCACCAGCGCCGCCTGCACTTTCCTCGCGGCCTGCCTCGGGATTGCCTGCGGCGCCGGAGAGTGGCTGATCATCGGCACGGCGTTCGCCCTGGCCTTCCTGATCCTCACGGTGGGCAACCGCACCGAGCGCTGGCTGCACCGCGCGCTCGGCGGCGAGAAGGAGCCGCATGATGTCGAGACAACGGCGAGACGAGACACGCGGGAGCGCTAGTCCCTGCGCATCACTCTACCAATCAAACATTTGCAGCACGCCCATGCAAGCAACCGGTGTTCTGGACTCAATCGAGCTCGCTCGCAGACGTCATCGTTTTTTGGACCTGCAATTTATGCACTATGTCACGTCTGGTCGTGCCAGGCTCGCAACGGAGATCGTGGGCAGCGGCACTCCCATCATCTTTCTTCATGCCAACGTGTGCGACCGGCGCATGTGGCGCGACCAGTTAATTGGGCTAGGCGCCACGCATAAGGCGATTGGCTATGACCGGCGCGGGTTCGGCGAAACTCACGCCGAGCTGGAGGACTTCTCCGCCCTCGCAGACCTCGTGGCAGTGCTGGATGCTACCGCAGACGGCAAGCGCGCAGTCCTCGTCGGTTGCTCCCTCGGGGGACGCATCGCGCTTGATGCCTCCCTCCGGCACCCATCGCGTGTTGGCGCCCTCGTTCTGATCGCGCCCAATGTCGCAGGCGCACCTGATCCGATCTATCCTCCCGAAATCGATGAGCTGACGACGCAATCAAAGGGGATTGAGGCATCAGGCGATCTGGACCGGTTGAACGCGATGAAGGCGCGTCTCTTGTTGGACGGACCATTGGCCCCGGAAGGCCGCGTAGCGGGCCCCGCTCGCGACCTGTTCCTTGACATGAACGGCATCGCGCTCCGCGCCTCGCCATTCGGATCGGACATCGACATTCAACCCTTCTTCCATCGCCTCAATGACGTCGCCGTGCCGACCCTTGTGATTTGGGGCGATCTCGACTTTCCCCATGTTCAGGAACGCTGTCGTCACGTGGCAGCGACGGTACCCGGCGCGGAAGGTCGTCAGATGCCGGGTGTCGCACATCTGCCCAGCCTCGAGCGCCCGGCGGAAATCACAGCCCTCATTGCCGAATTTGCCGCCCGATGTATGGGGGCCGCCGCGTAGATGCGCGCGTCTCGCGCGACGGAGTCAGTGCTTCGCCATCAACTCGTTCGCTGGGGCAAAGCGTTCGGCGAACGTCGCTGCCTTGGCTTCGCGAGCTACGGCAAGCGAAGCCGAGATGAAACTATGAAACCCTACTGCGGCGACCGCGAGCAAGGCGGCGGCGAAGACCAGACGGCGCATTCCTTCCTCCTTCTTGGGCTCGATCCCCGAAGCATGGAACGGCTTTGTTTCAGGATCTTTTCGTGCGGCAGGAAAACGATTTCGCTCAAGAGACCGTGATGAGGTCCTGCAAGGAACGCTCCGGCAAACAACGGAATACTTTGGTTTAGCCCGCTCATCCCTTCTTATGCCCTCCGCATCGGCTCGTACAATTGAGCGACGGCGACAGTTTCTTATGCTCCAGACTAGTCCAAAACGACGCATGCACCGCGCGAACTCCACTCTCGGATAGCGCGACCAACAATAGTCACCGTCGTTTTACGTTGGGCGCGAGTCGTGTTGGGAATTTTGCGCTCGGGATCACGATCGTGAATGGCAAGGCTGCCGCTGACAAGCAGCCTTTGCCGGAATGCAAAGTTGTCGAGGAACACTCAAATGAACGTCTTCGTTCAGAAGCTTAATGGCCTGTGGCACCTGATCGTCGGGTCGTGCCAGATCCGCACCCCTTTCCTGGAGACGCAGGATCGGGAGCTGGTCGTGACATACGCCCGGCGCGTCTATCCGGGCGCCAAGGTCTTCCAGCGCGACTGACGTGAGCGTCGCGCCCTAGTCATCCCCCGCCGGTCCGCACCAGCCGGGCAGATAGATCGCGTCCTTGATCTTTGCGGCAGCCATCGCCTTCTCCAGCGCCTTGTCGAAATTGGCATCGACCGCCTTGCGTGACAGCTTGCGGCGCAAATAGTCGGCCCACAGGAATTCGGAGAACGGCGTAGTATCCTTGGCGAAGCCACCCATGCGGCGGAGTTCGCCAGCGAGGCTGCGGAACGGATCGTCCTTGAGATCGGCGACCGATTTCGGCAGGTCCTTGAAATGCCGCCGCTCGCCCTTGGCATCGTAAGGGTAGACCCAGCGCTTGTTGTCCATCACGCCCCAGAAGGCCTCGCGCTCGACCATCCTGAGGTCGCCGACGACGGTGACCAGCACGTCCTTGACGCCCTCGTCATGTAGCGCGCGGGCAAGGTGATGATGGTCGATGACGTAGTAGCGCTGGTCCGGCCCGTAGACCACTGGGATCATGTGCCTGCCCAGCGCGTCCGCCTGCTTCTCCTTGTCCTGCTCGCGCCAGCGCTTGCGCTTCTCCTTGACCTCGCGCATGCCGACCGTCATCTGCGTCGGCCTCAGCGACAGGATCTGCACCGGGTGCACTCTTGGCTCGCGCGTGTTGGTCATGATGAAAGACCCTCAAAGGTTGCTGGAAACGTCCTGGACGTCCGTACGATTATGCCATGACGGCCGGGACGGCAAATTAGGTTCCAAGAGACACAGGAAACGGCCTCGGAGAAATAATTCCGAAATCGCCAATGCACCTCAGCGTTGTGAAGATTTTCTGCAACGCTTCGCAGCCCTGTGCTATCTAAATTTCGCTGCTTTGAAAGCTGATCCGCGACTGATCCTTTGGCATGAAAACCCAGCGGCCCATAACCTCGGACGGCGAGCACCGGGTGCTCCAGTTCAGGCCGCGCAGCCAGCTTCAGGCCGCGCCCCGGCCGGGGAACGGTACCGTTCAGCCGTTGCGCGCCCAGCCCGCGCCGGAACCGCTCGACCTCTCGCGTTATGAGCAGCCCCGCGACGAGCCGGACGACTTTCGCCACCGCATGCTCGCCAACATCGCAGCCCTCGCCTTCACCATCGCGCTGACCGCGATCGGGATCTGGCTCGCGGTCAGCATTGCCGACCTGCGCCGGACCCAGGATTGCGTGCTGATGGGCCGGCGCGACTGCGTGAAGATCACGACGCCGCATATCTAGGCAGCCGGCCCCGAGAGGCCCGGTTCGCGGGGCTTCGACCGGCATCCCCAGCCCTGTTCTTAGGCCCCGCCCGGCTCCATTGAACTCAGAGCTGCCCTCCGATATACGGGCACTCGACCCGGCCAGAGGGCGTTTGAGGGCATCACTCGGGGCGCGATGCCCGCCCACCGTGCCTCTCTGGAAAATCTGAAAAATAGCTACAATATATCAAAGGCTTAGTGATGTCCTCTACATTCGATCAGGTCGCCACGATCATCGCTGAAACCTGCGACATCCCGCGCGACACGATCACGCCGGATAGCCACGCCATCGACGATCTGGGCATCGACAGCCTCGATTTCCTGGACATCGCGTTCGCGATCGACAAGCAGTTCGGCATCAAGCTGCCGCTGGAGAAGTGGACCCAGGAGGTCAACGACGGCAAGGCGACCACCGAGCAGTATTTCGTGCTGAAGAACCTGTGCGCGCGCATCGACGAGCTGGTGGCGGCCAAGGGCGCGAGCACCTGATCGCGCGACCATGCAACTCGAATACTTCCACATGATCGATCGCATCGTCGACCTCAACGTCGACGAGAAGCGGATCGTCGTCGAGGCGCTCGTTCCGAAGGAAAGCACCATCTTCGAGGGACACTTTCCGGGCTATCCCCTGATGCCCGGCGTGCTCCTGATCGAATCGATGGCGCAGGCCTCGGGCTGGCTGCAGCTCGGCGTGTTGAAGTTCGAGCGCATGCCGATCCTCGCCGCCGTCAAGGAGGCCAAGGTCCGCGGCTCGGTCTTCCCCGGCGATCTCATGAGCATCGAGGCAACCCTTGCCCATGAGGGCTCGGGCTATGCCATGACCGAGGCCAAGATCAGGGTCGGCGGCAAGCTGCGCGCGAATTCGACGCTCACCTTCACGCAGATTCCCTTCCCCAATGCGGATATGCGCAGCTACATGGACGCGTTCGCCAAGCGCATCGGCTTTCCGCAACAGGCCGTATCGCCATGACTGACACCCCTGCTACGAAGCCCGGCCAGACGGAAGTCTGGATCACCGGTATTGGGCTCGCCACTTCGCTCGGCGAAGGGCTGGACGCCAACTGGGTCGCGCTCGGCGAGCGGCGTATCAACGTGGACGAGAAGGGATTTGCCCCTTTCATCGTGCATCCCCTGATGCCGGTCAGTTTCGACAGTCAGATCCCGAAGAAGGGCGACCAGCGCCAGATGGAAGCCTGGCAGCGCATCGGCACCTATGCCGCGGGCCTGGCGCTCGACTCCGCCGGGATCAAAGGCAACAAGGACATTCTGTCCAAGATCGACATGGTGGTCGCGGCCGGCGGCGGCGAGCGCGATCTCAACGTCGATACCGGCGTGCTCACGGCCGAGGCCAAGGGCGCCAATGCGCCAGGCTTCCTCAACGAGCGGCTGATGAGCGATCTGCGGCCGACGCTGTTTTTGGCCCAGCTCTCCAACCTGCTCGCCGGCAACATCGCCATCGTGCACGGTCTCGGCGGCACCTCGCGCACGTTCATGGGCGAAGAGGTGGCAGGCGCGGATGCCACGCGCATCGCGCTGGCACGGATCGCCTCGGGCGAGAGCGACATTGCGCTGGTCGGCGGCTCGCATAATGGCGAGCGCAAGGACCTGATGGTCCTCTACGAGTTCGGCGACTTCAACCTGAAGGACAAGTTCGCTCCGGTCTGGGCGCGCAAGGACCACGCCGGCTTCGCGCTCGGCTCGGCCGGAGCGTTCCTGGTGCTGGAATCGAAGGCCCATGCGGAAGCGCGCGGCGCAAAACCGTTCGCGAAGCTGACGAGCGTGGTGGCTGATCTGGCCAGGCGCAAGCAGCCGGGCGAGTTGACCGCGACGCTTCAGAAGCTGTGGTCGAAGCTGCCCAGGCGCGAGGGCAAGGGCGCGATCATCACGGGGGCAACCGGCGCGGAGCCGGCGACCGCCGAGGAGCGCACCTTCCTCGAGAGCCATGCGGATTTCCCGGTTCGCGCCACCGGTACCATGTTCGGCCACACCATGGAGACGCAGTTCCCGCTCGGAATTGCGCTCGCCGCACTGTCGCTCTCGCGCGGAGCCCTGTTCCCGCCGAACGATTCGACCGGTCTCGAGATTGAAATGCAGTCGGCTCCGACCCAGATTGTGGTGGTGGGAGCCGGACACTGGCGCGGCGAAGGCATGGCGCTGGTGGAAGCGGTCAGCTAACACGCGTTCGGCTGGTTGTTTGGGACGATTGAGACGAGCGGGGGAATCATGACAGCACCACGCGACAAATTCGGACGGCCCGTCGTCGTCGTCACCGGCATGGGCATCATGACTTCGCTCGGCGCCGGCAAGGCCGACAACTGGTCTAAGCTCGTTTCCGGGCAATCCGGCATCCGCACCATCACGCGCTTTCCCACCGACGGGCTGAAGACGACGATGGCCGGCACGGTCGATTTCGTCAGCGTCGATCCGTTCTCCTCCACCGGCCTCTCCGAACGGATGGCCGAGATGGTGACGGAGGAAGCGCTGGATCAGGCCGGCATCGGCGCCAAGGGCGATTTCCCGGGCCCCCTCTTCCTCGCGGTCGCGCCGGTCGAGGTGGAATGGCCGCAACGCCGCGAGCTCGGCCGCGCCGTCGGCAAGCCCGACTTCACCTACGATGATCTCCTGCGCATCTCCGGCGGCGGCAAGTACAACGCCTATCATCACCGCTTCATGTTCGGCTCGGTGGCGGCCTATCTCGCCGAGACCTTCGGCACCAAGGGCTCGCCGATCTCGCTATCGACCGCCTGCGCGTCGGGGGCAACCTCGATCCAGCTCGGCGTCGAGGCGATCCGCCGCGGCGAGACCGATGCTGCGCTGTGCGTCGCGACCGACGGCACCGTGAATCCGGAGGCGCTGGTGCGCTTCTCGCTGCTCTCCGCGCTCTCGACACAGAACGAACCGCCGCAGGCCGCCTCGCGGCCGTTCTCGAAGAATCGCGACGGCTTCGTGATGGCCGAAGGCGCAGGCGCCCTCGTGCTGGAAAGCTATGAGGCGGCGACCGCGCGCGGTGCAAAGATTCTCGGCGTGATCGCCGGCTGCGGCGAACTCACCGATTCCTTCCATCGCACCCGCTCTTCGCCCGACGGCAAGCCGATCATCGGCTGCATGAACAAGACGCTGGCCGATGCCGGCATGACGCCGGACCAGATCGACCACATCAACGCCCACGGCACCGCGACGCCGGAAAACGACAAAATGGAATTCAACACGACCTCGGCCGTGTTCGGCGAGCTCGCGCAGAAGATTCCGGTCACCTCCAACAAGTCGATGGTCGGCCACACCATCTCGGCCGCAGGCGCCGTGGAGGCGATCTTCTCGCTGCTCACGCTCGAGCATCAGCGGATTCCGCCGACCATCAACTACGACAATCCGGATCCCACGATCCTGTTCGACGTCGTCGGCAACGCCGCGCGCGATGCCCGCGTCACCGCCGTAATGTCGAACTCGTTCGGCTTCGGCGGCCAGAACGCCTCGCTGATCCTGACCCGCGAACCGGCCTGATCGGACGCATGGCGCTGCTGACTGCGAGCACGAAGGCCCGCGCGCGGGAGGCTGCGAAATCGATCAGCGGGAGCCTGATCGGCGCCGCGACCGTCGGCATGCTGCGCACAACGCGCTATTTCGATCCGCTCAAGACCTCGAATTTCTTTTCCCGCGTCACCCGCCTGATCGGCCCTCGCCTGCGCGAGCACAAGATCGCGCGTGCCAATCTGTCGGCAGCTTTCCCCGAGAAATCGCCCGAGGAGATTGAAAAAATCCTGATGGGCGTGTGGGACAGTCTCGGTCGCTACGGCGCCGAGTTCGCCCATATCGATCGTGTCTGGGACTATGATCGCGCCCACCCGGAGAACAGCCGCATCGAGCTGCCGCCGCGGACAATCGAGCTGTTCGACCAAATCAGGGATGATGGCAAGCCGGCGTTGATCTTCACCTCACATCTTGCCATGTGGGAACTACCGGCGCTCGCCGCCGTCGCGCACGGGCTCGATGCCGCCATCCTCTATCGCCGCCCCAACATCGCCTCCGCCGACCGCATCATCCAGGAGATGCGCCAGGTCAACATGGGCACGCTGATCCCAGCGGGGCGCGACGCGCCATTTAGGCTTGGCGAAGCACTCAGGAACGGGCAGCACGTCGCCATGCTGGTCGACCAGTATCTGACCGGCGGCGTCGAGGTCACCTTCTTCGGCCGCAAGACCCGCGCCAACCCGATGCTGGCGCGGCTCTTGCGCCAAGTCGAATGCCCCATTCACGGCGTGCGCATCATCCGCCTGCCCGGCTATCGCTTCCGCGCCGAGCTGACCGAGGAGATCCCGCCGGTGCGCGACGCCGAAGGCAAGATCGACGTCCAGGGCACGACGCAGGCGATCAGCAACGTGGTAGAAGGCTGGGTGCGCGAATATCCGGAGCAGTGGCTGTGGCTGCACCGGAGATGGCGGTAGGCAGCACAGCTCTCTCCGTCATGGCCGGGCTCGTCCCGGCCATCCACGCGCCTCCAAACACGGGATCAAAGACGTGGATGCCCGGGACAAGCCCGGGCATGACGACCAAGCACGCGGCTGCACAACCGCCCTCACTGCTCCGGCAACCCTGCCTCGACCACGGCCTGCACGACGCGTCCCCAGGCTGCGATATTCACCGGACTTGCGTTCTTCATCGGCGGCGAGACGTTGAGCCGGGTCGTGCCGGGCCGCAGCCTCAATCCCTCCGCGACCGCCGCCCTCGCCTCCTCGAGGCGGCCCATTCTCTGGTAGGCGGCGGCGAGCAGAAAGTGCGAGCGGCCGGTCCCCGGCGTAATCGCGATCGAGCGTTGCAGCCATGGCAACGCCTCCTCGTCACGCCCCATCAAGACATTCGCCAGGCCCACGCCGAGCAGCCAGGTCCAGCGCGAGGCCGGCGGCGTGTCGTAACGATCGGCTTGCTGGAATGTCGCGAGCGCATCGTCGAAACGGCCGAGATAGATTTGGCCTAATCCGATCAGATAGAGCGCAGAGCCGTTCCACGGATCGAAGCTCAGTGCCTTGGCGCAGGTGACGAGACTCTCCACGAAATGGTTGGTCGCGCTGAGGAAGCGGCAAGTGGCCTCGAGCACCGGAATCGAATTCGGCTTCGACCGCAACGCCTGCTCGAGCGTCGCATTGGCCTTCGCCTCTACCATAACGGCCTCGTCCGGGCTGAACCAGACCATCTGGATGCCGCGCATCTGCAGCGAGGCGAGCGCGACGGCGAGATCGGCGTTATCGGGGTCGTCGGTGAGCGCCTTCTGCAGCATCGCCTGCGCCGCGCCAAAGCGCTCGCGCGTCGTCTGGTTGATCGAGGCGAGCGCCTGCTCGACGGCGACCTTGTCGCCGCCTGCGGACGATTTGCGGCTCGCGGATGACGATACACTCGGCTCCAGAATTTCATTCAAGCGGCGCGCAAGCACATAACCGACGCCCGCGGCGAGCCGCGACTGCGCAAGCTGCGCGTCCGACTCGTCCGCGGCGACCGAAGCCGCAACGACCGACTGAACCTCGCCGGTGGCTGTCTTGATCATCCGCGCCCGCAGCGTCCAGGATTGATCGCTATGCTGCAACTCGCCGCGGATTTCGTAGTCGGGTGATGCGGCCCGCGCACTGGTGCTTTCGACGCCCGCGAGCGCCGGCGATCGCGGCGCAACCACGCTGATGTTCTGGATCTTCGCAAAGCCGTCCGTGAGGCGCCCGGTGACCTCCTCCGCCATCCCGGCGCCGCGCGAATCGTTGCTGGCGTCAACGATCGGCATCACGGCGATGCGCGGCGCCGTTCGCCTGAACAGCAGGTCCGGCTTCAACACCGGCGCGGCGACCGCGAGCCCCATGACGATCACACCGAGCCCGGCCAAAGCTGCGACCATGGCCCGCCGGCTCAAACCGGAGATGGAGCGCTGCGTGCTCACCTGTAGCGGGGCACCTTCAGCCGGCGCTGCAGGCCCGGCCGCCTCGGCCTGGGCGAGCGGAAGCGCCTCGGCGTCCGCCATAACCTCGGCCTCGGCCTCAACCTCTGCCGTGAGCAGATAGCCGCCGCCTGAGGCGAGCTTGATCAGCTGCCGCCGCTCGTCGCCGAGCGCGGTGCGAAGCTCGCGGATGCATTGGAACAGGTTGTCCTCGCCGACATGGACGTTCGGCCAGACCGCCTCCATCAGCTCCTGCTTGCTGAGCACCCGGCCGCCGCTGGTTGCGAATAGCCGCAGCATCTCGAAGGTCTTGGGCCGGAGCTTGATGGCAACCCCATCGGCCCCGCGCAGCTCAGCGCGCGGCCGGTCCAGCTCGAAGCCGGCGAAACGAAGCACGTCATCCCCCAAGGCGTCTCTCCAGACCGCTCATATAGCGGAAGTCTGTCGAAAATGCCGGAAAAGCGGGTCTGAAACGGAAATATCAGAAACTTTCAGAAACTTGCCGGCCGCTTATCAGGACAGCACTCCCAGCCAATGAGAAGAGTCTTGTCGGAGACGGACTCGCTGACGCGTGATGGGGGACGAGTTGAGGAAAGATTGTTTCAAAGCGACCCGCCGGCTGCGGGCCGTACTGCTGACGTCGTCGGCGCTGGCCCTGGCCTGGATGCTGCCGGCCGCGCCCGCCCTTGCACAGGATGCGACCTGGCTCGCCTCTCCCGGCAGCAACGATTATGGCACCGGCTCGAACTGGGACGGCGGCGTCGTGCCGGGGGGCACGGCCTCCTTCGGCACCTCAAACACCACCAGCCTGGTGATCTCGAGTGCCTCGGTCGGCGGCTGGACCTTCAATGCGGGCGCCTCGAGCTACACCTTCGACGTCAGCGGTCAGTTGAGCTTCGGGGGGGCCGGCATCACCGTCAACGGCGGCAGCGCCACCATCACCAACAACGGCGGCTTGATATTCTACGGCACGAGCACGGCCGGCAACGCCGCCATCACCAACAACACCCGTGGCCAGCTCATCTTCAACGACTCGAGCACGGCCGCAAACGCCAGCATCACCGGCGGCGACTACACCGCCGTTGGCTTCTACAATTCGAGCACGGCTGGCAGCGCCAACATCAACCTCAACGGCTATGCCGGCTCGTTGAGTTTCCACGGCACCAGCACGGCCGGCAGCGCCACCATCACCCTCGCCAGCACCGACAGCGCGTTTTTCTACGACACCAGCACCGCTGGCAGCGCGACGATCAACAACGGCGGGCAGTTCACCTTCTACGGTTCGAGCACTGCCGGTAATGCTGGCATCACCAACAACGGCATAATCAGCTTCAATCAAACCAGCACGGCGGGAAGCGCCGGCATCACCAACAACTTCGTCTTGGCCTTCAGCGCCTCGAGTACCGCAGCAAGCGCAACCATTACCAATAATTTCGCGATGTTTTTCAGTGGCGCCAGCACGGCGGGCAGCGCGACCATCAACAACGCCTATAATCTATCCTTCGATGGCACCAGCACGGCCGGCAATGCCGTCATCACCAACAACGGCAACGGGCCTTTCAGTTCCGTCGGAAACACTTCTTTCACGGACAACGCGACCGCGGGCAATGCGCAGTTGATCAACAACGACCCGAACGCCGTGTTCGATTTCTCCGGCAGCTCCGGCCCGAACGGCGACCACAAGCTCAGCGCCGGCTCGATCGCCGGCAACGGCATCTTCTACCTCGGCGCCAACGCGCTGACGGTCGGCGGAAACAATCTGTCGACCACCGTCAGCGGCGCGATCGTGGACGGCGGTAACTACGGCGGCGGCGGTGCCTCTCTGGTGAAGATCGGCACCGGCACGCTGACGCTAACGGGCGCCAACACCTATACCGGCGGCACCACCTTTGCCGGCGGAACGGTCAGCGTCGCCTCGGACGCCAATCTCGGCGACCTCGCGGGCGGCCTGACCTTCAACGGCGGCACCCTCCAAATATCAGGCACGACATTCAGCACCACCGCACGCAGCATCAATCTGGGCGCCGGCGGCGGCACATTCGACACTGCGGACGCAACCAACAATTTCGTTCTGAGCCAGGATCTCAGCGGCGGCGCCCTGACCAAGTCCGGCGCCGGCACGCTGACCCTGACCGGCGCGGAAACTTTTTCCGGCGCCACGGTTTCCGCCGGCACGCTGGCATTCAGCGCCAATGCCACGGCCGGCAATGCGGCCATCACCAACAACGCCCAGCTAACCTTCGAAACCAACGCGACGGCCGGCAACGCCACCATCACCAACAACAATCAGTTGGCATTCTACGGCAACTCCACGGCCGGCAACGCGATCATCATCAATAGCGGCAATGTGCTGTTCGACGGCGATTCGACGCCCGACAACGCGCAGCTCATCAACACCGCGTCCACCGCCGTGTTCGACTTCTTCACCCCCGGCCCGGGCAGCGACGGCAAACTCACAGCCGCCTCCATCGCCGGCAACGGCCGCTTCGACCTCAATAGCGTTGAACTGACGGTCGGCAGCAACAATCTGTCGACCACCGTCACCGGCGTGCTCACCGGCGACGGGAGCCTCACCGGGACATCGTTGGTCAAGGTCGGCACCGGTACACTGACGCTCTCGGGTATCAACACCTACACCGGCGCGACAATTGTCGATGCGGGCGCCCTCGTCGTGAACGGATCGATTGCGGCGTCGAGCAGCGTTACCGTCGGCAGCGGCGCGACCCTGGGCGGCGGCGGCACCGTTGGCACGACAACCGTCAACGCCGGCGGCACGCTCGCGGCCGGCAACGGCACCGCCAACTCGTCGCTGACCGTGGCGGGCAGCCTCGCGCTGCAATCCGGCGCCTTCTACATGGTGCAGATCAATCCGACGACGTCGAGCTACGCCAACGTCTCGGGTACGGCGACGCTGGGCGGATCGACGCTCCAAGCGGTCTATGCCAATGGCAGCTACGTCGCCAAGCAGTACACGATCCTGACCGCCGGCAGCATCGACGGCACGTTCGGTTCAGTCGTCCAAACCAACCTGCCGTCGAACTTCCACACCGAGCTGAGCTATGACGGCACCCACGCCTATCTCAACCTGATCCTGACCTTCGTTGCGCCGCCGGGCAGCGGCCTTTCCGGCAACCAGCAGAAGGTCGGCAACGCCATCATCAGCGCGTTCAACGCCAATGGCGGCATCTCGCTGGTCTATAGCGGGCTGACGGCGCCCGGCCTGACGCAGGCCTCGGGCGAGACCGCGGCGGGTTCGCAAGGAACCACGTTCCAGGCGATGGGCCAGTTCATGGGCCTGCTCACCGATCCCTCCGGCTCGGCGCGCGACACCGTCGGCTCCGCTCCGCCGGCCTACGCCGACAGCGCGCCGGCAGGTGCAGCACGCGACGCCTTTGCGATGTTTGCCAAGGCGCCCTCCGCGACGACCTTCGAGCAGCGCTGGAGCGTGTGGGCTTCCGGCTTCGCCGGATCACAGACGACGGATGGCAACACCGCACAGGGATCGAACAGCGCAACCAGCCGCCTGTTCGGCACCGCCGCCGGCGCCGAACATTGGTTCTCGCCGCAGACGATGGCCGGCTTCGCGCTCGCCGGCGGCGGCACCAACTTCTCCGTGAAAGGCGGCGGCACGGGCCGCTCCGACCTGTTCCAGGCCGGCGCATACGTCCGCCACAACAACGGTCCGAGCTACATCTCGGCTGCCCTCGCCTATGGCTGGCAGGACGTCACCACCGATCGCACCGTGACACTCGCCAGTGTCGATCATCTGCGCGCCGAGTTCAACGCCAATGCGTGGAGCGGCCGTCTCGAAGGCGGCTATCGCTTTGTCGCACCGTGGATCGGTGGCATCGGCCTCACGCCCTATGCCGCGGGCCAGTTCACGACGTTCAATCTGCCGGCCTATGCCGAGACGGTCGTCTCGGGCAGCAATGCCTTCGCACTGGCCTATGCCGCCAAGAGCGTCACCGATACGCGCAGCGAGCTCGGCCTGCGCACCGACAAATCCTTCGCCATGGGTAACGGCATCCTCATCTTGCGCGGCCGCGCCGCCTGGGCCCACGACTTCAATCCGGATCACTCCGTCGCGGCGACATTCCAGGCGCTCCCCGGCGCAAGCTTCGTCGTCAACGGCGCACGGGCTGCGAGCGACTCCGCCCTCACCACCGCCTCCGCCGAAATGAAATGGCTGAACGGCTGGTCGGCGGCAGCAAGCTTCGAGGGCGAGTTCTCCAACGTGACGCGCTCCTACGCCGGCAAGGGAACGGTGCGTTATGCGTGGTAGGCAGCGTCGCTGCCTGGTCTCTCGATGGTCATTCCGGAGTGGGCGCGAGGTGCTTCAGGTTTTGCGCCTGCGGGTCAATTAAACCAGACTTCATAGCGATTTAGCTACCGCCACCGCCGGTAACCCGAAGGTAGCGGTTCTACTTTGCATGGGGTTGTTTTCCAGAGTTTCGGTTGCCGGTTTGATATCAGGCATGACGGCCGCCCCTCTACCTTCCGGTTCCGGGCGGAGCCAGCCTGCCCGCTCCCCATCCTGAGGAGCCGCGCTTGCGCGGCGTCTCGAAGGATGAAGGCCCCGCTGGCGGCCTCGCCCTTCGAGACGCTTGCTACGCAAGCTCCTCAGGGTGAGGATCGAGGTTTTCGGATTGCTTGGCTCGCCGAACGCGGCATGACTACCGCCCCGTCTTCACCTTGGTCCAGAGCCGGTTGATGATCCGCTGCGTGGCGGGATCACGGGCGGTGATGACGAACAGCTTTGCGAGCGTCGCATCGTCCGGATAGATGTTCCTGTCATTCAGGATCTTCGGGTCGACCAGCTTCTGGCTGGCGAGATTGCCGTTGGCGTAGGACAGGAAGTCCGAATTCTTGGCGGCGACATCCGGACGGTAGAGATAGTTGATCAGCTCGTAGGCTTCCGCGACGTTCTTGGCGTCCGCAGGGATCGCGAGATTGTCGAAGAACATCTGCGCGCCCTCCCGAGGGATCGTGTAGCCGATCTCGACGCCGCTCTTGGCCTCGGCCGCACGGGCACGGGCCTGCATGATGTCGCCGGACCAGCCGACCACGAAGCAGATCTCGCCGGTGGCGAGCGCGCTTAGATATTCGGACGAGTGAAACTTGCGCACGGAGGGGCGGACCTTCGCCACGACGTCGGCGGCCTTCTCCAGGTCCGCCTGCTTGGTGGAGTTCGGATCGAGCCCGAGATAGTTCAGCGCCGCCGGAAAGATGTCGTCGGCGGAGTCGAGCATGTGCACGCCGCAGTCTTTGAGTTTCGCAAGGTTCTCCGGCTTGAAGACGATGTCCCAGCTATCGATCTTGGCGTCGGGCCCGAGGATCTCCCTCACCTTCTTGACGTTGTAGCCGATGCCCGTCGTGCCCCACATGTAGTTCGCGGCAAAGACGTTGCCGGGATCGTAGGTCGCAAGGTGCTGGTTCACCATCGGCCAGGCGTTGGCAAGGTTCGGCAGCTTCGACTTGTCGAGCTTCTGGAAGATGTTCGCCTTGATCTGGCGCTGCAGGAAATACGCCGTGGGCACCACGACATCGTAGCCGGACTTGCCAGCCATCAGGCGCGTCTCAAGCGTCTCGTTGGCATCGAAGGTGTCGTAGACCACCTTGATGCCGGTGTCCTTGGTGAAGGCCTCCAAGACATCCGGCGCCATGTAGTTGGACCAGTTGTAGAAGTTGACGACGCGCTCCTCGGCCCCTGCGGGAGCGCAAAGCAACGTCAGCGCCGCGGCGATCGCGAAACCAAGGCCAAAGCCGGAACGGCCGACGTTCGTCATCTCAGGTCTACCTCTTGCGCCCGCGCACCGCGTCCGACAGCCGCTCGAGTGCGGTGTCGAGCGTCTGGTCCTTCTTGGCAAAGCAGAAGCGCACCACCGAGGTCACCGGGTCCTGCTCGTAGAACGCCGACACCGGGATCGCCGCGACCTTGTAGTCTTTCACGATCCGCCAGCAGAACTCGGTGTCGCTCTCGTTGAGGCCGAGCGGCGACAGGTCGACGGTGAGGAAATACGTGCCTTGCGACTTCAGCACGGGGAAGCCGAGGCTCTCCAGGCCCTTGGTCAGACGGTCCCTGCTCCGCGCCAGATCCTTGCGCATCGAGACGAAATATTCGTCCGGCTTGCCGAGGCCATAGGCGACCGCGGCCTGCAGGTTCGGCGCGGTGGTGAAGGTCAGGAACTGGTGCACCTTGGCCGCGACCCGCAAGAGCGGCGGTGCGGCGCAGACGAAGCCGACCTTCCAGCCGGTGAGCGAAAAGATCTTGCCGGCCGAGCCGACCTTGATGGTGCGCTCGCGCATGCCGGGAATGGTGATCAGCGGGATGTGCTTGTGCTCGTCGAAGGTGACGTGCTCCCAGACCTCGTCGCAGATCGCGATCACATCGAACTCCTGGCAGTAGCGTGCCAGCAGCTCGATGTCCTCGCGCGGAAAGACGACGGCGGACGGATTCAAGGGGTTGTTGAACAGGACCGCCTTGGTCTTTGGATTGAACACGCTTTTCAGCATGTCCTCATTCAGCCGCCAATGCGGCGGCTCGAGGCGCACCAGGCGCGGAATGCCGCCGGCCTGGCGGATGATCGGCAGATAGGAATCATAGACCGGCTGGAAGCAGATCACTTCGTCGCCAGGCCGCACCACCGCGAGGATCGCCGAGGTCAGCGCCTCGGTGCCGCCGGAGGTCACCATCACCTCGCTCATCGGATCGAGCTTCAGCCCATGCCAGTGGCCGTAATGCGTCGCGATCGCCTGGCGCAACTCGGGGATGCCCATCATCGACGGGTACTGATTGTAGCCGTTCACAGAGGCATCGGCCGCGGCGCGGCGGATGTCCTCAGGGCCGGGATCGTCGGGAAAGCCCTGGCCGAGATTGATGGCGGCATTGTCGCGCGCGGCCTGCGACATCGCCTCGAAGATGGTGACGGGCAGGTCGGCGAAGACCTTGTTCAGGGAAGAGCTCTTGGACGTCATCGCCTGGATCAGCCACCGACCTTGGTCGGGAGTCCTGCGGCCTTCCAGCCGAGTATGCCGCCCGCAAGATGCCTGTCGTAGGCAAGGCCCGCCGTTTGCGCGGCGAGCGACGCCGTCACCGAGCGCTTGCCGGAGCGGCAGGCGAACACGACGTCCTTGCCCTGCGGATCAGGAATCGCTTTTGGATCGAAGGTCGAGAGCGGCACGACGACGCCGTAGGGATAGGCCTCCGCGGCAACCTCGTTGGGCTCACGGACATCGACGAGCAGATAACGGCCTTCCGCAACACCCTTGGAGACCTCGTCCGGGGTCAGGTCCTGTACTTGATGTGCCACATCATCCTCCAACGTCGCGAGCAGCTTGCCGGGGCGATCCCGGCGGGCGGCAACCTCGCCTCTCGGGCACCGAAAATCAAGCGCTACAAAGGCTTGAGCTGCCTTGCGCAAGTTAAAGCTAAATCGCAGGGCGTTGAAGCGCGGCTTTCAGGGTGCCCGAAGATCCTGCTTTACCTCTCACCACTCATTCTGTGTCATTCCCCTCGAAAGGCGCGAAAGCAGGGAATCCAGTACGCCGCGACCTCTCCGTATCTCTCGCCGTCTCTGGAATACTGGATCGCCCGGTCCCGGCAAGCCGGGCGATGACAGCGGTGGACACGGACGGAGCGCCATCTCGGCGCTAGATCGTCACCTGCGTTCCGACCTCGACCACCCGACCGCTCGGGATCTGGAAATAGTCGGTGGCATCGTTCGCCGAGCGGCTCAGCGAGATGAACAGGCGGTCCTGCCAGCGCGGCATGCCGGAATGAGCGGCGGGCTTCAGCGCCCTGCGCGACAGGAAGAACGAGGTCGACATGATATCGAACTGCCAGCCGAGCTTGCGGGCAATCGCCAGCGCCTTCGGCACGTTGGGCGATTCCATGAAGCCGAACTTCAGCGTCACCTTGGAGAAGGTCGGGCTGATCTGCTCCAGCTTGACGCGCTCGGACGGATCGATGCGCGGGGTCTGCGCGGTCTCGATGGTAAGAATGACATTCTTCTCATGCAGCACTTTGTAGTGCTTCAGACTATGCATGAGCGCGGTCGGGGCGCTTAGCGGATCGGACGTGAGGAACACGGCCGTTCCGGGCACCCGCTGCGGCGGCCGCTTCTCCAGCATCGCCACGAGGTCGGCGAGCGGGAACTCGAGCTTGCGCGACTTCTCGAACAGCAGCCGGCTGCCGCGCCGCCACGTGTACATCAGGAGGATCATGAGAGCGCCGAGCGCCAGCGGCACCCAGCCTCCCTCGAACACCTTGAGCAGGTTCGCCGCCAGGAAGGTCAAGTCGAGGCACAGGAACGGTGCGATGAGCGCGGCGGCGGCAAGCGGCGACCACCTCCAGGCCTTCCAGATCACGACAAAGCCCATCAATCCGGTGACCACCATCGTACCGGTGACGGCGATGCCGTAGGCCGACGCCAGCGCGCTGGACGAACGGAACAAGAGCACCATCAGGATCACGGCGACCAGCAGCAGTTGGTTGATGCGCGGGATGAAGATCTGCCCGGAATGGGCCTCAGATGTATGGCGAATTTCAAATCGCGGCAGCAGCCCGAGCTGGATCGCCTGGCGCGTCAGAGAGTAGGCGCCGGTGATGACGGCCTGGCTCGCGATCACGGTCGCCATTGTGGCAAGCACGACCATGCTGCCGCGGAGCCACCCTTGCGGAAACAACTGGAAGAACGGGCTCACGATCGCGCCGGGATCATCCAGCACGAGAGCGCCCTGCCCCAAATAATTCAGCGCCAGCGACGGCAGCACGATGAACAGCCAGGCGGTCTGGATCGGCCGCTTGCCGAAATGGCCGAGATCAGCATAGAGCGCCTCGGCGCCGGTGACCGCCAGGAACACCGCGCCCAACGTGACGAAGCCGATGATGCCGTGGTGGAGCATGAAGGACACCGCGTAGAGCGGGTTCAGCGCGAACAGCACCTGCGGCTGCCGGAGGATTGGACCAATCGCCGCCACGGCGATGACCGCAAACCAAACGCACATCACCGGACCGAAGAATGCCGCGACGCGCGCCGTGCCGCGCGATTGCACGGCGAACAGGCAAAGCAGGATCACCACGGTCAGCGGAACGATGTAAGGCTCGAACGTCAGCGTGACGTCCTTCATGCCTTCGATGGCCGACAGCACGGAGACCGCCGGTGTGATCACCGCGTCGCCGTAGAACAGCGCGCCGGAGATGATGCCGAGCAGGACGATGGTCGCCCCGCCGGTGCCGACCGCACGCTGGGCCAGCGCCATCAACGCGAGCGTGCCGCCCTCGCCGTTGTTGTCAGCGCGGAGCAGGATCACGACGTATTTCAGCGTCACCACGACGACGAGCGCCCACAGGATCAGCGAGACCACCCCCAGCACGGCCGCGATCGTCGGCGCGCCCTCCGCCCCGGATGCCGCCGTCACCGCCTCGCGGAACGCGTAGAGCGGGCTGGTGCCGATATCGCCATAGACGACGCCGATGCTGCCGAGCGTCAGGGCGCCGAAACCTGCCGTGGTGTGGGCTTCGCCATGCCCATTGGCCGCCACCGTTTCCGGGGCGGGAACTGCGACTTCACTGGTCATGGGAGAGACTGTTGGCCTCTAGAAATGCTTCACTGCACAATGGCGGAAGAGAGCGCGCGGCTTATAGTCCTGCGCTACCGGCATAGCCTAGCGCGATTTTGGGGCTTTGCCATGCAAAAATCGCATAAGTCCGCCAATTTCGCTCAGATAGTGACTTGGGTACCGACTTCAACCACCCGTCCAGTCGGAATCTGGAAGTAATCGGTGGCGTCGTTGGCGGACCGGCTGAGCGCGATGAACATGTGGTCCTGCCACAGCGGCATCCCCGATTGCGCCGAGGCCTTCAGCGACCGGCGCGACACGAAGAACGACGTCGACATGATGTCGAACTGCCAGCCCTGCTTACGCGCAATCGCCAACGCCTTGGGCACGTTCGGCTGTTCCATGAAGCCAAAGCGTAGTCGCACCTTGGAGAACTTGTCGCTGATCTTCTCCATCCGGAACCGCTCCGAAAGGTCGACCCGCGGGGTGTGCGCGGTCTCGATCGTCAGGATCACGTTGTGCTCGTGCAGCACCTTGTTGTGCTTGAGATTGTGCAGCAGCGCGGTCGGCACGAAGGCGGGATCGCTGGTGAGGAACACCGCGGTGCCCTTGACGATGTGTGGCGGCCGCTTCTCCAGGCTCCGGATCAGGTCGTCCAGCGGTACCTCGATGCGGCGGGTTTTCTGAAGCAGAATTCCCGTTCCCCGCCGCCACGTCCAAATCGTTGCGGCCATGCAGGCGCCGAACAACAGCGGCACCCAGGCGCCTTCCAGCAGCTTGAGCAGATTGGCGCCAAAGAAGGTCATGTCGACCACGACGAAGGGGAGGATCACCGCTGCCGCAGTTGCGGCGCGCCAGTTCCAGAGCTTCCAGATCACGACGAAGCCCATGATGCCGTCGGCCACCATGGTGGTGGAGACCGCGATGCCGTAGGCCGAGGCGAGCCCGCCCGGGGTGCGGAACAACAGCACCAGCAGCATCACACCGATCAGCAGCAACCGGTTCACGCGCGGCAGATAGATCTGTCCCGCGTGAGACTCGGAGGTGTAGCGGACCGCAAAGCGCGGCAAGAGGCCTAGCTGTACCGCCTGATAGACCAGCGAATAGGCGCCGGTGATCACGGCCTGGCTCGCGATCACGGTCGCCGCGGTCGCAAGTCCGACCAGCGGCAGCACCAGATGCTCGGGCACCATGCGATAGAAGGAATGTTCGATCGCGCTGGGATCCGACAGCACCAGTGCGCCCTGTCCGAAATAGTTGATCAGGAGCGCGGGCAGCACGAAGAATAGCCAGGCCCACTGGATCGGCTTGCGGCCGAAATGGCCGAGATCGGCGTAGAGCGCCTCGCCACCGGTGACCGCGAGAAATACCGCGCCGAGGGTCACAAGCCCGATCGTGCCGTGCGTCAGCAGGAATTGCAGCGCGTAATAGGGATTGATCGCCGCCAGCACCGACGGATCGTCGGCGATGTGAACGATGCCCATCACCGCGAGGCAGGTGAACCATACCACCATCACCGGCCCGAAGGCGGAAGCGACCAGCGCGGTGCCCTTGCTCTGGACTGCAAACAGCACCACGAGGATGAAGACGGTGAGCGGCACGACGTAGTGCTCGAACGCAGGCGTCGCGAGCTTCAGACCATCGACCGCCGACAACACCGAGATCGCCGGCGTGATCATGGAATCGCCGATGAACATGGAGGCGCCGACGACGCCGAGCGCGAGCAGGAACCAGCTTCGCCGCCCGAGCGCGCGCTGGCCGAGCGCCATCAGCGAAAGCGTGCCGCCCTCGCCGTTGTTGTCGGCGCGCAGCAACAGCAGGACATATTTGGCGGTAACGACAATCAGGAGCGCCCACAGGATCAGCGAGAGCACGCCGAGCACGATGACCCGCGAGACCGGCTCGCCATGGGCCGCCCCCCTGACCGCCTCGTGAAATGCGTAGAGCGGTGAGGTGCCGATATCGCCGAAGACAACGCCGATACTTCCGAGCGTCAGGGCCCAAAAGCCTGACGTGGCCGTCGCCTCCTGGCCGTCGGTCGTGGTGATGCTCGCCGTCATGAGGGTGGAAAACGCTTTTTCCCTGGAATTGATCCGGCGCCTTTTGACGCTTCCTGCGCGCCTGTCAATCGCCCCAGCATAGCAGGCGCCCGTGCGGATGCTGTGACGGAGCAGCCACGTTCATCGCCGCGCGACCACATGCCTCAGGTAAAATCGTAGCGCAAGGGATTTAGGGCTTCAGATTCGGGGGCAGTGGCGGATCTTCGCGCATCAGTGTGATGGTCACGCGGCGATTGGCGGCCAGGGACGGATCGTCAGGAAACAGCGGCTGGGTGTCTGCCTTGCCGGAGACGGCGAAGATGTGCGAGGGCGGCAGCCCTTCACGCTCGAGGATCTGGCGCACCGCATTGGCACGATCAGCCGAGAGGTCGAAGGCGCCGTAGTCGCTGCGGCTCGGCACGAAGCCCGCAGCGGTGTGGCCGACGATGGAAACGCGCAGCGGCGTCGCCTTGAGCGGCACCGCCAGCTTCTCGATCAGGCGGCGGGTGCGGTCATAGGGCACCTTGGAGCCGTCCGCAAACATCGAGCGGCCGTCCTGGTCGACGATCTCGAGATTGAGGCCCTGCTTGGTCTCCTCGAACATGATGTGCTTGGACATCTCGGTGAGCTCGGGCAGGTCCTGAAGCGCCTGGCGGAGCGAGGCCGCGGCAAGCGCGAAGTCACGATCGACCTTGATCTTCGCGCCCGAAGTGCGGTCGCGATCCTGCTGATCCGGGGTCGGCGTGTTGGACGCGTCCTCGGGCTGGATGTGGTCGACGTTCTTCAGCTTGGGGCGCGTGGGCAGGCCGTCGGATTCGATGATGCCGGCATAGCGCGCCTCGCTCTGGATGCCGAAGGCGTCGCGCATGGAGCCTGCGACGATCTTGAGCTTGTTGGCGTCCTGGGTGGAGAACGCGACGAGCATCACGAAGAAGCTCATCATCAGGCCCATCAGGTCGGCGAAAGTCACGAACCAGCCGTGACCGCCTCCATGTGCATCGCCGCGCTTCTTCTTGGCCATGTCCTAAACCCGGCGTGGCTGATCAGGCCGGCACCGGCTCGCCCTCGGCGTGGCGATGCTTCTCCGGCAGGTAAGCCAGCAGCATTTCGCGCACCAGGGTCGGGCTCTTGGAGTCGCGGATCATCAGGATGCCATCGATGATCAGCGTGCGGTTGGTTTCCTCGTCGAGCAGCTTGCCGTGCAGCTTGTCGGCGATCGGCAGACAGAACAGGTTCGCCACCAGCGCGCCGTAGAGCGTCGCAAGCAGCGCGGTCGCCATGAACGGGCCGAGCTTGGAGGGGTCGGTCATGTTGGCGAACATCTGCACCATGCCGATCAGGGTGCCGATCATGCCGAAGGCCGGGGCGCAGTCGCCGATGGCGCGGTAGATCTTGCTGCCCTCGTCGAGATGCATGAGGAAGTTGTCGCGATCGCGCTCGAGATTGTCGCGGATGAAGTCGAGGTCGTAGCCGTCGGCGACGTAGCGGATGCCCTTGGCGAGGAACGGCTCGTCGGTCTCGACCTTTTCCAGGCCCACCGGGCCCTGCTTGCGAGCGATCTCGGCGATGCGGGCCAGCTCGTCGACGAGATCGTGGGCCGACAGCCGGCTCATGGTGAAGGCGAACTTGGCGCCGAGCGGCAGGCCATGCATCAGCGCACTGAGCGGAAAGCGGATCATGGTCGCGGAGACCGAGCCGCCGAAGATGATGATCATCGCATGTTCGGAGATGAACATGTGGAGATCGCCACCCATGATCATCATCACCGAGATGACGATGAGGCCGGCCACGAGCCCAACGCCCGTCATGATATCCATGGGAGACTCCAACCCGCACGCCACACACCGGCCGTCCTGGCCGGCGGCGCGGCCCAACCCCGAACCGCGTGGCAGGAACCCTAAAGAGCTGCCATTAAAGACGCGTAAAGGTTAAGTGTGGCCTGCCTCGATCCGGCTACATCGCGGGGCTCATCGCGCGGGCGAATTGCCGCGCCACGATAGCGATCTCAACACTCTGCTAACCATAATCGGCCGGTTGAGCCGACAGGCTGGTCAGTTCCAGGCTGAGCGCAGTCCCGTCTTCGCGTGTTCACAGGAGATCTAGTCTACCTGCCCCTCGACAATGACGAGGTTTGTGACCGCGCTTCCTTGTCGAAGTCCAATGATCTTCTGATACGCTGGCGATCTGTACCAGCCCTCAGCAGCCTCTCGCGACGGGAATTCGATAATCACCAGACGCGGGTGCGGCCATTCCCCTTCCACCAGTTGGAGATTGCCGCCCCGCACGACGAATTTACCTCCGAAAGCCTTTAGCGTTTCTGCAACGGCCCGTCGATATTCGGCGAACATGGCCTCGTCTTTGAGAGTCTCGGTCGCGATAACGAACGCTTTCATGATCGCCTCTTCGCCCGATACCCCAAATTTCGATCCACACTGCTAATGGATCTCCGCCGACCGCTGCAACGCGGCCTTCAGCTTCTCCAGCGAGAAGTCAGGGCTGCGCGCGATCTCGAGGATCGGGGTCTCGCGGCGGCCACAGAGCTCGGCGGCCTCGGGGAGTTTTGCGGCGACGTCGAGCGGGATCACGATTGCGCCGTGTCTGTCGGCGTGGATCAGGTCATCCGACTTCACGGTCATGCCGGCGACCCTCACCTCGCCGCCGAAGCTTTCGGCATGCACCCAAGCATGCGACGGGCCGATCGAGCCGGCGAGCGCCTGGAAGCTAGGTGCCCATTGCGGGATGTCGCGGATCGAGCCGTCGGTGACGACACCGAGGCAGCCGAGCGCCTTGTGCACGTTGCTCTGCACCTCGCCCCAGAACGCCCCGTAGCCGACGTCGGGGCCGTCGATGTCCTGGATCACGGAGATGCGCGGCCCGTGGCCGGTGCCGACATATTCGTAGTATTCGATGCGGCGCTTGGCCTGCTCTTCTGCAGGAAGCGAGGATTTCAGCACCGAGCGGATCGCGACCGTGCGCGCGTAGCCGACCATCGGCGGCAGATCGGGAAATGGGCAGACCAGCGGCTTGGTGGTGAAGCCGATGAGCCGCCGCTCGGGCGCCACGATCTCCATGGCGTTGCAGATCGTCGGCGTGTCGTAGCGGCCAAGCGCTGCGAGGACGGATGCAGGCAGCGGCCCGGTTGCGGATGTCGTCACGGCGTTCTCTCCCCTTTTGGCCGCGGCTGTTCGCAAGCGCCGCAGACCCAAGGCGATATAGCCGAGATCGGACGTTAACCCAACGGGCGCGCCTTCATGGCAGATATCCGTGCCTGCGGCTCAGAGCATGATCCGGACCCGAAGGGCCGCGTTAGCGCAAAGTGTGAAGCGGTGTTCCCTCGCGACAAACGCGGAACGCGTTTGCGCGGAGATATGCTCAAACAACAACCTAAAGCGTGATCAGATCGCGCTTCAGTGCAGACGCCCGGGCCGGTCGTCGTGCGGGGGGTCCGGCAGGTTCGGCGACAGAGCCGGCGCAGGTCCGGGCGGCGTGACGCCGACCGGCGCCGGTGACGCAGCGGCGAATGCGCGCGCCTGCCTCTGATAGGACCTCCAGCCCAACGGCAGGGCGAGGAGATAAAGCACCGAGCCGGCCAGCAGGATGTACCAGGGATAGCTGATCAGGAGCGCGATGAAGAAGACCACGCCGACGAACACCGGCAGCACCAACTCCGGCGGCACGCGCATGCGCACCGTCTTGCCGGAGAACACCGGCAACCGCGACACCATCAGGAAGGCGATCAACAGCGTGTAGCCGGCCGTCACTGGCGCGGGCCAGCGCCCGAGATCCAGGAACGCCGCGTAGATCGGCAGCAGCACCGTGATCGCACCGGCGGGCGCCGGGATGCCCGTAAAATAGTTCGACGCAAACGGCGGCTTGTTGGGATCGTCCATGGTGGCGTTGAAGCGCGCGAGCCGCAAGCCACCGGAAATCGCGAACACCATGGCCGCGATCCAGCCCGCATTGCGCAGCTCATGCAGCTGCCAGAAATACAGCATCAGGCCGGGCGCCACGCCGAAATTGACGAAGTCGGCGAGGCTGTCGAGCTCGGCGCCGAATTTCGACTGGCCCTTGATCAGCCGCGCAATGCGGCCGTCGATGCCGTCGAGCGCCGCAGCGAACACGATCGCATAGACGGCAAGGGTCATCCGCCCTTCGATCGAGAGCCGGATCGAGGTCAATCCGGCGCAGATCGCCAGGAGCGTGATGACGTTAGGCACCAGCATCCGCACCGGGATCGGGCGGAAGCGCCGGCGGCGCACGTCAGGGTTCTTGAAGTCGTAGGGCGTCATGGCTTTGACCTCGCTTCCCCGGGATATAGCAAGCCGCCCCGCCCCCCGCCAATGCGCTCGCGGGACCTTTCGCCGATGTAATAGTTAATCCTGCTACGCAATGAGCACTCTCGCCCTCATCCTGAGGAGCCCGCCAAAGGCGGGCGTCTCGAAGGATGACCACGGGTTGAATCCGGGCCTTCATGGTTCGAGACGCGCTTCGCGCTCCTCACCATGAGGGTCTAGCCACGCAGCAAGTTTAACTGGCGCGGTAGGACCGGCCGGTGTCGTCAGCGACGATATCGGCCAAAACCGTCTCGCCAGCGATCGCGGTCTGACCTTCGGAGACCAGCGCCCTTGTGCCGAGCGGCAGATAGACGTCGAGCCGCGAGCCGAAGCGGATCAGGCCGAACCGCTCGCCGGCGCCGATCGACTGGCCCTCCTTGACGAAGCAGACGATGCGCTTGGCGATGAGGCCCGCGATCTGGACGACGCCGATCCGCCCCTGCGCCGAGGAGATCACCAGCGAGTTGCGCTCATTGTCCTCGCTCGCCTTGTCGAGCTCGGCATTGATGAACAGACCGGGCCGGTAGGCGATGCGGTCGATCCGGCCCGCTATCGGGGCGCGATTCACGTGGCAGTTGAATACGCTCATGAAGATCGAGACCCGCGGCAGCGGCCGATCGCCGAGCCCGAGCTCGGCCGGCGGCAGCGCCATCGTGATCATCGAGACCCGCCCGTCGGCCGGCGAGACCACGAGCCCCTCGCGCACCGGCGTCACCCTGACAGGATCGCGGAAGAACAGCGCGCACCACACCGTGAGCAGCGTGCCGATCCACCCCAGGGGCGACCAGAGCCAGAACAGGAAGAGGCTCGCCAGCGCGAAGATGCCGATGAAGGGATAGCCCTCCTTGTGGATCGGCGGGATCTGCCGTTGGATCGAATCGAGAATGGACATCGCTATCTGCCGCCTGGGGTTGATGGCGCGCGGTCACCTCGCGCGCGGGAGAGGTTTAGGCCAGAGTTGGGACCGTAGACAAGGTCACTCGGCGGCCGCCGGCGTCGTGAGGACGTCATCGACCGGCGGCGGCTCGCGGTTCGGCGCCTCGCTGGACTCGGCGATCTTGGCGAGCTTTTCGCGCGCGGCCTCCGCCTCGCGCTGCCTGTTCCACATGCCGGCATAGAGCCCGCCGAACGCCAGCAGGCTGGCATGCGTCCCCCGCTCCGCGATGCGGCCCTGGTCGAGCACGATGATCTCGTCGGCGCCGACGATGGTCGAAAGCCGGTGCGCGATCACTAGCGAGGTGCGATTCTTCGAGACGCGGTCGAGCGCGCCCTGGATCTCGTGCTCGGTGTGGCTGTCGAGCGCCGAGGTCGCCTCGTCCAGCACCAGGATCGGCGGCGCCTTCAGCACGGTGCGCGCGATCGCCACGCGCTGTTTCTCGCCGCCGGAAAGCTTCAGGCCGCGCTCGCCGACCTGGGTCTCATAGCCCTTCGGCGCCATGCGGATGAAATTGTCGATCTGCGCCAGGCGTGCCGCCTGCTCGACGTCCGCATCGCTCGCGTCCCAGCGGCCGTAGCGGATGTTGTAGCGGATGGTGTCGTTGAACAGCACGGTGTCCTGCGGCACCATGCCGATGGAGGCGCGCAGCGAGCCCTGCGTGACGTCGCGGATGTCCTGCCCGTCGATCAGGATCCTACCGCCGGAGACGTCGTAGAGGCGAAACAGCAGCCGAGAGATCGTCGATTTGCCGGCCCCAGATGGCCCGACGATGGCGACGGTCTTGCCGGCCGGCACCTCGAAGCTGATGCCTTTGAGGATCGGCCGCGCCGTCTCATAGGCAAAGCGCACGTCCTCGAAGCGCACCGAGCCTGCGGACACCACCAGTGGCTTGGCGTCCGGAGCGTCCTTGATCTCGGCCTCGCGCGACAGCACGTTGAACATCTTTTCAATGTCGATGATCGCCTGCTTGATTTCGCGATAGACCATGCCCATGAAGTTCAGGGGCTGGTAGAGCTGGATCATCATGGCGTTGACCAGCACGAAATCGCCGACCGTGTTGCGCCCGCTTCGTACGCCGATCGCGCACATCAGCATGGTCGCGGTGAGCCCGAGCGTGAAGATCACGGCCTGGCCGGTGTTGAGCACCGCGAGCGAGGTATAGGTCTTGACGCTCGCCTCCTCGTAGCGCTCGACCGAACGGTCGTAGCGCTGCGCCTCGCGCGCCTCGGCGCCGAAATATTTCACGGTCTCGTAGTTGAGCAGTGAGTCGATCGCCTTGGTGTTCGCCTCGGTGTCGGAATCGTTCATCTTGCGGCGGATGCCGATCCGCCACTCGGTGGCGATGTAGGTGTAGTACATGTAGATCACGACGGTGATCAGGGTCGCGACCACGTAGCGCCAGTCGAACTGCCAGAACAGCACGGCCATCAGCAGCGACACCTCGACAATCGTCGGGATGAGCTGGAGGATCACCATGCGCACGATGACCTCGATGCCCTCGCGGCCGCGCTCCAGCACGCGCGTCAGCCCACCGGTCTTGCGCTCGAGGTGAAAGCGCAGCGACAATTCGTGCATGTGGATGAAGGTGATGGTGGCGAGCTTGCGCACCGCGTGCATGGCGACGCGGGCGAAGATGCCGTCGCGCCACTGCGTCAGCACCGCCATCAGGATACGGGTTGCGCCGTAGCTCGCGGTGAGGACCAGCGGCGAAGCGATCACCCAGAGATGCCAGTTGGAGGCTTCCACGGGCGCCGTGTTCGCGCCGGTCAGCGCGTCGGTCGCCCACTTGAAGGTGAACGGTACCGATAGCGTGATGAGCTTGGCGATGAGCAGCAGCACCATCGACCAGACCACGCGCATCTTCAGGTCGAAGCGGTCGCTCGGCCAGATATAGGGCCACAGATGCGCCAGCGTTCCGGCTAGGGTCGCCCGCTCCGCGGAGTTGCGGGCGGCATCAGGGACATCGCCGCCTGCGGGGGACGAATGAGGGTGAGCCATAGACAGCCTTGGAAGACCCGCCGGATGCGAGCCCGTTTGCGATTAACCGGTTTCGCCTGTCATATAGAGGCTTCGAGCCGGCTGCGCACCCCGCCGGACGGCTATTCTCGATTGTTTGTCGTGATTTACCGGTAGATTTCCGGGAGTTGCGAATCACCGATTGGACTTGACGCCCCTACGCTGCAATGCATCATGGGTTCAATGAGCACTATCAAAACCGTCTGTGTCTATTGCGGCTCCGGCCCAGGAACCAATCCCCGTTTCATCGAAGGCGCCAAGGCGCTCGGCAAGGCGCTCGCCGAGAACAACGTCCGCCTCGTCTATGGCGGCGGCTCGGTCGGCATGATGGGCGCAGTCGCGACCTCCGTGCTCGACCACGGCGGCACCGTCACCGGCATCATCCCTGACTTCCTGCGGATGCGCGAGAACGCGCTGACCCGCGTGCAGGAGATGGTCGTCACGCCCGACATGCACGAGCGCAAGCGGCTGATGTTCGAGCGCTCCGATGCCTTCGTGGCGATGCCGGGAGGCGTCGGCACACTCGAAGAGCTGGTCGAGCAACTCACCTGGAAGCAGCTCGGCCGTCACGCCAAGCCTGTGCTGCTCGCCAATATCGACAATTTCTGGGAGCCGCTGTTCTCGCTCTTGTCGCACATGCGCCAGACGGAATTCATCCGCGCCGGTCTCAACATCGACATCCTCAAGGCTGATCGCGTCGAGGATATCATGCCGATGCTGAAGACCGCCGCGGCGCAAGTCGCCGAGGCGGAGAAGAACCTCGCGCCCGAGGTTGCTCGGAAGCTCTAGCCTCTATTCATTCGCTCGGAAACGTCACCGCCTCGATGCGGTTGCCGTCAGGATCGGCAACGAAGGCCGCGTAGTAGCGCACGCGGTCGTGCGCGCGGAGGCCCGGCGCGCCGTCGGAGGCACCGCCCGCCGCAAGAGCTGCGGCATGAAAGGCGTCGACATCAGTAGTCGTCTTCGCCCGCAGGCAGATGTGGACGCCGCTCCCCGGTGCTACGGGCGACATGCCGGCGCGATAGTTGATCCAGAATTCCGGATAGGCCTTGCCGAAGCCGACGGTCCCCGGCCGCGTCACCAGGCGCGTGAGCCCGAGTGTGCCAAGCGTGGCCTCGTAGAATTTTGCGGAGCGACCGAGATCGCTGACGCCGACGGAGATGTGGTCGATCATGTCTGCGTTCCCCCTCATCTCCGCTGTCATCGCCCGGCTTGGCCGGGCGATCCAGTATTCCGCGACGCCCGAGAGCTACTGACCCCGCTTTCGCGGGGTATGACAACCGTTGCGGATCTACGCCGGCGCGCCCGACTTCACGAGCTTGTAGATCACCGAATCCATCAGCGCCTGGAACGAGGCATCGATGATGTTGGGCGATACGCCGACCGTGGTCCAGCTGTCACCGTTCTCGTCCTCGCTCTCGATCAGAACGCGCGTGACCGCGCCGGTACCGCCATTGAGGATACGCACGCGGTAGTCGATCAGCTTCAGGCCCTCGATGTACTTCTGGTACTTGCCGAGGTCCTTGCGCAAGGCGACGTCGAGTGCGTTGACGGGGCCGTTGCCTTCCGCCGCCGAGATCAGGTGCTCGCCGGCGACGTCGACCTTCACCACGGCGAGCGCAACGGTGACGCGCTCGCCGAGCGCGTTGTAGCGTTGCTCGACATTGACGTCGAACTGCTCGACCTCGAAATAATGCGGCACCTTGCCGAGCGTGCGCCGCGCCAGCAGCTCGAACGACGCGTTGGCGGATTCATAAGCGTAGCCTTGCGCCTCGCGCTCCTTCAGCTCCTCGACCAGCCGCGTCAGTTTCGGGTCGCTTTTCTCATAAGCGATGCCGGCGCGGTCGAGCTCGGCGATGACGTTGGAGCGGCCCGCCTGATCGGACACCAGCACCTTGCGATGGTTGCCGACGGCTTCCGGCGCCACATGCTCATAAGTCTGCGGATCCTTCAGCACGGCGGAGGCGTGGATGCCGGTCTTGGTGACGAAGGCGCTCTCGCCGACGTAAGCCGCGTGCCGGTTCGGCGCGCGGTTGAGCATGTCGTCGAGCGTGCGCGAGACCTTGACGAGGCTCGCAAGCTTCTCACCCGTCACGCTGATCTCGAAGACGTCGGAGAATTCTTCTTTCAGCTTCAGCGTCGGGATCAGCGAACAGAGGTTGGCGTTGCCGCAGCGCTCGCCAAGCCCGTTGAGCGTACCCTGGATCTGCCGCGCGCCGGCACGTACCGCCGCGAGCGAGTTCGCCACCGCCTGCTCGGTGTCGTTATGGGCGTGGATGCCGACGTGATCACCTGGGATGTGCTTGATGACCTCCGTGACGATCGTCTCGACCTCATGCGGCATGGTACCGCCATTGGTGTCGCACAAGACCACCCAGCGCGCGCCGGCCTCATAGGCTGCCTTCGCGCAGGCGAGCGCGAAGTCCGCGTCCTCCTTGTAACCGTCGAAGAAATGCTCGCAATCGAGCATCACCTCGCGGCCGGCCTTCTTCGCGGCGCTGACGCTGTCGCGGATCGAGGCGAGGTTTTCCTCCTTCGTGGTCTCGAGCGCGACGCGCACCTGGTAGGCGGAGGATTTTGCGACGAAGCAGATCGCATCGGCCTTCGCCTCCAGCAGCGCTGCAACGCCGGGATCGTTGGAGACCGACCGCCCCGCCCGCCGCGTCATACCGAACGCGGTGAAGCGAGCGTGCGAGAACTTCGGCTTCTCGGCGAAGAATTCCGTATCTTGCGGATTGGCGCCGGGATAGCCGCCCTCGACATAGTCGATGCCGAGCTCGTCCAGCATCTGCGCGATGACCTGCTTGTCGGCCAGCGTGAAGTCGACGCCATTGGTTTGCGCGCCATCGCGCAGCGTGGTGTCGAACAGATACAGGCGCTCCTTGCTCATTGGGTCGCTCCGAGCGTCTTCTTCATGGTGGTGTTGGCGAGCCATTCGTCGTTGATGGTGATGCTGTTGCGCTGCTGGGCGGTGTAGCCGTGCTTGGCGAAGAAGCCCTGCGCGGTGTCGCTGGCATCGACCGTCAGGCTCGTGGCGCCACGGCCGCCGGCAAGCTTCTCCAGCGCATCAACCAGCAGGGTCGCGATGCCCTGCCCGCTGACAGCCGGATGCACATAGAGCATGCGGATGTGATCGCTACCGCGCAGGGAGGCAAAACCGACGGGCGAGCCGTCCAGCGTTGCGACCAGCGTCAGATCGGAGGCAAGCTGGCGGCCGAACTCGTCGTCCTCCGCCGCCGCCATCCAGGCTTCCTGCTGCGCCTCGCTGTAGTCGTCGCCGGTCAGCTCCTCGATGGCAGATGCGAAGATCGCGGCAAGGACCGGGACGTCGGCGGGCAGGAATGGCCGCAGCGCGGGCTTGGGGAGAGCTCGGGCCATCACGCGAGCTCCCAGGTCGTTACCGGCTTGCCGTCGGCATCCTTGCCGTCCTTGAGCACGACGCCCTTGGCAGCGAGCTCGTCACGGATGCGGTCGGATTCCTTGAAGTCTTTCCGCGCACGCGCTGCCGTGCGCTCCGAGATCAAGCGGTCGATCTCGCTCGCATCGACGCCACTTGCCTGCCGCTTCCGTCCCTCCCACTGCGCCGCGCTTTCGGAGAGGAAGCCGAGCAACCGCAGTGACGCCGCCAAGCCGGCGGCATCGGACGTGTTGCGCAGACCATGCAGCGCCGCGATCGTCTGGGGCGTATTGAGGTCGTCCAGCAACGGCTCGATCACCGCCGCAGCCGGCTTGCCTGGTGGAACGTCCGCTGCGACACGATACCAGTCGTCGAGCGTCTTGCCGCTCTCCTCCAGCGACTTCAAGGTCCAGTCGATCGGCGAACGATAATGCGTCTTCAGCATGTTCAGACGCAGCACCTCACCCGGCCAATCTGCGAGCAGGTCGCGGATGGTGATGAAATTGCCGAGGCTCTTCGACATCTTCTCGCTCTCGACCTGGAGGAAGCCGTTGTGCATCCAGTAGTTCGCCATGCGCGACTGATGGAAGGCGCAGCAGGTCTGCGCGACCTCGTTCTCGTGATGCGGAAACACGAGATCGATGCCGCCGCCGTGAATGTCGAAATGCGTTCCGAGGTGCTTCCAGGCCATGGCCGAGCACTCGATGTGCCAGCCCGGACGCCCCTCTGCCTTGATGCCGGCCGGCGATGGCCAAGACGGCTCGCCGGGCTTGGACGGCTTCCACAGCACGAAATCGGTATTGCCTCTCTTGTAGGGCGCGACATCGACACGGGCACCGGCGACCATCTCGTCCAGCGAGCGATTGGACAGCGCACCATAGCGAGGCAGCTCGGAATTGGCCGCGTTCATCGCCTGCGGCGAGAACAGCACGTGGTCCTCGGCAACATAGGCAAAGCCGCCGGCGACGAGCTTCTCGATGATCTCGCGCATCTCGCCGACATGCTCGGTCGCGCGCGGCTCGACACTCGGGCGTAGTGCGCCGAGCGCATCGACGTCGGCGTGAAACTGCCGGCCCGTCTCCTCGGTGACCTTTCGGATCGCCTCGTTGAGCGGAAGCCCCGGAAAATCCCGCGCGGCGCGATCGTTGATCTTGTCGTCGACGTCGGTGATGTTGCGGACATATTTGACGTGCGCCTCGCCATAGAGATGACGGAGCAACCGAAACAGCACGTCGAACACGATCACCGGCCGCGCATTGCCGATATGGGCGAAGTCATAGACGGTCGGTCCGCAGACATACATGCGGACGTCCCGAGGGTTCAGCGGCACGAATGTGCGCTTTTCCTTCGTCAGCGTATCGTAAAGGCGCAATTCCATAGGGATACCCAAAGGCTGTTGGCCGGGCGTCCAGTGCTCTCAATGTGTTTTGAGAAAAGACGGCTCCAGCCAGCGAATCGCTAGCTCGTAATCTCGCGGCAAATGATGCAAATGGCGAGGAGACCGTTCATGCGGAACATATGGGCCACAAGCGGGCCTGCCGTCAAGTGAGCCGCGAAAAAGCCGCTTTCCCTGCCCAAAGCGGCCGCGTCCCGCCATCAGGGTTAATCATCCTTAACCTTTTGAGTTTATTCATGTGGTGGCGGTTCCTTCCAAGCCACGGTGCATTTCATGCGATCCTTTTCGGCACTCCTTTGCTGTGCCTTCATCGTTGCCGCCTCGAGCGCCTCGGCGGAGACCCGCGTCTTCATCATCGCCAATCAGGCGGACGGCTACGGCGTCGACCAGTGCCTGGCCAAGGGCGACCAATGCGGTGCGCACGTCGCGCGCTCCTATTGTCAGTCCCGCGACTTTGCCCAGGCCTCGTCCTATCGCCGGGTCGATCCCGACGAAATTACCGGCTCCGTCCCCAAATCCGGCGCAAACTGCTCCCATGGCCATTGCGACGAATATGTCGCAATCACCTGCCAGCGCTGAATTCGCTCGGAACTGGCTGACTTTAGGCCCGATCTTCGCGCCCGAAACGACGTGACGATGCCCCGAGAAGCGGGTATTGGAGGGCCGCATCGGCCCCCATGTTTGGGGCCGTGACATCGCTAGAATGGCGGATATGCCGGAATTTCTCTCTCTCTTTCGCTCCCGTTCGATCCTTGCCGGCGCCGCGCTGATCAGCGCGCTCGCCTTCGGCACTGACGCCCTCGCACAAGCAGGCCCCCCTGGGCCGCCGCCAGCGCAAGCCGCGCCTGGGGCGAACCCGATCTGCTCGCGGCTGGAAGGCCAGCTTGTCGCGCTCGACCGCGGCGGAAGCGGCGATCCCGCCAAGGACGATCAGATCCGCCGTTACCAGGATTCGGCAACCCGCCAGCAGGCCGAGCTCGACCGCGTCACCGCGCAAGCCAAGCGCATGGGCTGCGACAGTTCCGGCTTCTTCTCGCTGTTCAACAACCAGTCGGCGCAATGCGGTCCGGTCAACACCCAGATCCAGCAGATGCGGGCCAACCTCGACCAGATCACCTCCAACCTCGAGCGGCTGCGTGCAGGTGGTCCAGGCAGCTACAGCCCCGACCGCGACAACCAGCGCCGCTCGGTGCTGGTCTCGCTCGCGCAGAACAATTGCGGCCCGCAATATGCCAACGCTGCGCAGTCGCAAGGCCCCGGCAATTTCCTCAGCAACCTGTTCGGCGGCGGCAACAATCCCAATAATCCTCCGCCCGGCGCGCCGCCCGCGGATCTCGGCCCGCAATCCGGCACGTATCGGACGGTGTGCGTCCGCACCTGCGACGGCGCCTACTTCCCGGTTTCGTTTGCCACCGTGCCCGCGCGTTTCCCCGATGACGAGAAGACCTGCAAGGCACTGTGCCCGGCGGCCGACGCGGCGCTCTACGCCTATCGCAATCCCGGCGAGGACATGAACGCGGCGGTCTCGGTCAACGGCCAGCCCTACACCGCACTTCCGAACGCCTTCAAATTCCGCAGCGAGTTCAACCCATCCTGCTCGTGCAAGGCCGCGGGCCAGAGCTGGGCGGATGCGCTGAAATCGGCCGACGACAAGGCGGCGGTCCAGCAGCAGGGTGACATCATCGTTACCGAGGAAAGCGCCAAGAAGATGCAGCAGCGGCAGCTCACCAAGGGTGCGCCGACGAGCGGCAAGAAGGGCGCGACGCCACCGTCGGAGCCGACAGCGACTGCACCGGCCGCAACACCGCCTGCGGACACCACGACCACGACGAACGAGAACAAGCCGATCCGCTCGGTCGGACCGACCTTCCTGCCGCAGCAGCAGAAGTAAGGCTGCTTCGCAGCCTCCTATTCCGCCGTCATGCCCTCGCGAAGGCGGGGCATCCAGTACTCCGCGGCGCGAGCCGTTTCCGACGACATGCGCCCCGGAGTGCTGAATCATCCGCCTGCCGCCTACGCTAAAGCTTTGGCGCGCCTGGACCTTAGCCTCGGCGAAGCCTTGGCGTAGCCGGGTCGCGGATGATGACAGCGTCACGGCTGGCGAGGCCGCCTGGCTTACGACACCGGTCTCCAAACTCGCTAACTCTACCCCTCGAACGCGTCGATCGAGGCGCGGCTGCCGCGCGAGACCAGCGTTTCGTCCGGCGCAGGCAAGGGCTCGCCCTTGTCGCGGAATCGGTTGGTGATGGGATAGCGGCGGTCGCGACCAAAATTCTTGCGCGTCACCTTCACGCCCGGCGCGGCCTGACGGCGTTTGTATTCGGCGATGTTGAGGAGGTGGTCGATCCGCGTCACCACCGCACGGTCGAAGCCTGCGGCGATGATCTCCTCCAGCGGGTCCTCGCGCTCGACCAGGCGCTCGAGCACCGCGTCGAGCAGATCGTAGGCCGGCAGCGAATCCTGATCTAGCTGATTCTCGCGCAGTTCCGCCGTCGGCGGGCGTGTGATGATGTCGGGCGGAATGACCTCGCCGGAGGGGCCAAGCGCGCCATCCGGTTTCCACGCATTGCGCAGGGCCGCCAGCCGAAACACCTGCGTCTTGTAGATGTCCTTGATCGGGTTGAAGCCGCCGTTCATGTCGCCATAGAGCGTAGCGTAGCCGACCGACATCTCCGACTTGTTGCCGGTGGTCACCACCATCAGCCCGGTCTTGTTGGAAATCGCCATCAGCAGCATGCCGCGGGTGCGCGCCTGGAGATTTTCCTCGGTGATATCGGGCGGCAGATTTTTGAAGATGTCGGAGAGGATGGTCTCAAAACCGTTCACCGCCTCTGCGATCGGCAGCACCTCGTAGCGGATCCCGAGATGACCTGCGAGCTCGCCGGCATCCGCGATCGAGCTTGGCGCCGTGAAGCGGTACGGCAGCATCACGCCATGCACCTGATCGGCACCGAGCGCATCGACGGCGATCGCCGCGCACAAGGCTGAATCGATGCCGCCGGACATGCCGAGCAGCACGCCGGGAAAAGCGTTCTTGCCGACATAGTCGCGCAAGCCGAGCACGCAGGCCGCATAATCGGCCCGGTCACCTTCGGGCAGTTGCGCAATCGGACCAGTGCAGCGCCAATCGTCGCCGGCCTTGGTGAAGTGCAGCGTGGTGACGCTCTCCTCGAATGCCGGCAGTTGCGCGGCAAGCGAGAGGTCGCCGTTCAGCGCGAACGAAGCGCCGTCGAACACCAACTCGTCCTGCCCGCAGACCTGGTTGAGATAGACCAGCGGCAGGCCGCTTTCGGTCACGCGCGCGACCGCTACCGACAAGCGCACGTCGCCCTTGTCGCGGGCGTAAGGCGAGCTGTTCGGCACGAGGATGATTTCGGCGCCGGTCTCGGCCAGCGTCTCGACGACGTTCTCGTAGTCCTCGGATTCCTCCAGCCAGATGTCCTCGCAGATCGGCACGCCGATCCGCACGCCGCGCACGGTCATTGGGCCGGCTGCAGGCCCGCGCGCAAACAGCCGCTTCTCGTCGAACACACCGTAGTTCGGCAGGTTGGCCTTGAAACGCAGGCTGGCGATGCGGCCGCCATCGAGCAGCGCGCAGGCATTGTAGAGCTTGCCGTCCTCGACCCAGGGCGTGCCGACCAGCATGGCGGGACCGCCATCGGCGGTCTCGCGCGCGAGGCTTTCGATCGCGGCGCGGCAGGCGGACTGGAAGGCAGGTTTCAGCACGAGGTCTTCGGGCGGATAGCCGGCGATGAACAATTCCGGAAACAGCACGAGATCGGCGCCGGCGCTTGCGGCTTGCGCGCGTGCCGCGCGCGCCTTCGCGGCATTGCCGTCGATATCGCCCACCGTCGGATTGAGCTGGGCGAGCGTGACCGCGAATTCGTTGAGACGTTCGGTCATGATCGCCTGTTGTCCAATCCTGTGGCTAGACGAAACCCAATCGCTCGACGAGCGCAAAGATCCAGAAGGCGCCGGCCATCAGCAGCGCCACGCCGACGGCAGCCGAGCCCATGTCCTTGACCCGCCCGATCTGCTTGTCGTGGTCCATGGTGAGACGGTCGGCGAGCTTCTCGATCGCAGTGTTCAGCAGTTCGACCACGAGCACGAATGCGACAGCACACACCAGTTCGACCGCGCGCATCGCGGTCACGGCGATGAACCAGGCCAGCGGAAGCGACAGCAGGAGCGCAAAGATCTCCTCACGGACGGCCTGCTCCGAGCGAAACGCAAAGGCCAGACCGTTACGGGAGTTGATCGTGGCCTTCCAAATCCGCAGCAAGGTCTTAGAGCCCCGCTGCGAACGGCATCGGCTTGGCCTTGCCGACGCGTTCCTGCTTGAGGAGCTCCGCGACCAGGAAAGCCATGTCGATCGATTGCTCGGCGTTGAGGCGGGGATCGCAGACCGTATGGTAGCGGTCGTTGAGGTCCTCGTCCGTGATCGCGCGCGCGCCGCCGAGGCATTCAGTGACGTCCTTGCCGGTCATCTCCAGATGCACACCGCCGGCATGCGTTCCTTCCGCCGCGTGGATCGCGAAGAACGACTTCACCTCCGAGAGGATGCGGTCGAATGGCCGGGTCTTGTAGCCCGTGGTGGAGGTGATGGTATTGCCGTGCATGGGATCGCAGGACCAGACCACCACACGCCCCTCGCGCTGCACCGCGCGGATCATGTTCGGCAGATGCTCGCCGACCTTGTCGGAGCCGAAGCGGCCGATCAGGGTCAGCCGTCCGGGCTCGTTGTCGGGGTTGAGCACGTCGATCAGCTTGAGCAGCTCGTCGGCCTTCAGCGACGGGCCGCACTTCAGCCCGATCGGATTCTTGATGCCGCGGAAATATTCGACATGGCCATGGTCGAGCTGACGGGTGCGGTCGCCGATCCAGATCATGTGGCCTGACGTGGCGTACCAGTCGCCGGTGGTGGAATCGACGCGGGTCATCGCCTGCTCGTAGCCGAGCAGCAGCGCCTCGTGGCTGGTGTAGAAATCGGTCGCGCGCAGCTCGGGATGGCTCTCGAGATCGAGGCCGCAGGCGCGCATGAAGTTGAGCGCGTCCGAGATGCGGTCGGCCAGCTCCTTGTAGCGGCGGGACTGTGGAGAATCCTTCAGGAAGCCGAGCATCCACTGGTGCACGCTGCCGAGATTGGCGAAGCCGCCGGTCGCGAACGCGCGGAGCAGGTTCAGCGTCGCCGCCGACTGGCGGTAGGCCATCAGCTGCCGCTGCGGATCCGGCACACGCGCTTCCCTGGTGAACGCGATGTCGTTGACGATATCGCCGCGATAGCTCGGCAGCTCGATACCTTCAACCTTCTCTGTCGGCGAGGAGCGCGGTTTTGCGAACTGGCCGGCGACGCGACCGACCTTCACCACGGGGACGGCGCCCGCATAGGTGAGCACGACCGCCATCTGGAGCAGCACGCGGAAGAAGTCGCGGATGTTGTTGGCGCCGTGCTCGGCAAAGCTCTCGGCGCAGTCACCGCCCTGGAGCAGGAAGGCCTCGCCGGCCGCGACGCGGGCCAGCGCCTTCTTCAGGTTGCGCGCTTCGCCGGCGAACACCAGCGGCGGAAAGCTCGCAAGCTGCGCCTCGACATCGGCCAACGCCTTCGCATCGGGATAGTCGGGGACCTGCAGCACGGGCTTGCTGCGCCAGCTCTCGGGTGTCCACCGCTCGGACATCGCAAATCCTCTTTCTCAAAGCAAAAACTGCAACCTGATCTGTGGGTTGCGCGAGCCGCCTTATACACAGGCTAGCATCGCCTCGCCAGTTGTAAATCCATTTACGCATGCAAGCCCTTGCGGGCAAAGCCGAATTCACATTTGCTGGGGACTGCGGGAGAAACTTTGGGGCGTACGCTGCTCATGGACGCGGCACTCGACGACGTCTTTATCGACGACATCACTTTCCCGGCCGTCGACGGGTATTCGCTAGGCGGCACCCTGTTCCTGCCGCGTGGCGCCAGGCGTCACGCCGTCCTGATCAATTCTGCCACCGGTGTCCCGCGAAAGATCTATCGCGGCTTTGCCTCCTACCTCGCCCATCGCGGCTGTGCGGTCCTGACCTACGACTATCGCGGCATCGGCGACTCCCGCCTGCCGGCGCTGGTCGGCCACAACCAGCCGAAATCGCTGGTCGGCTTCAAGGCCTCGATGTCCGACTGGGCCGCGCTCGACGTCACCGCCGCCGTCGCCTGGATGCGCGAGCGCTATCACACACTGCCCCTCAACTATGTCGGCCATTCCTTCGGCGGCCAGGCGCTCGGGCTGATCGCGAACAACGGCGAGATTTCCCGGGCGCTGTTCGTGGCGTCGCAAGCCGCAACGTGGAAACTGATCCCGCCACCGGAAAACTACCGCGTGTTCGCGTTCATGAATTTCATCGGCGTGCCCGTGGCTCATCTGCTCGGCTACGCGCCGGGCTGGCTCGGCATCGGCGAAGATTTACCCAAGGGCGTGTTCCTGCAAGGCACCAAATGGGTGAGCAGCCCGCGCCACCTCTTTGATTCCAGGTTGCCGGCGCTGGCAAACTTCGCAAGCTACAAGGGCGCGCTGCGCGCCCTCACCTTTTCAGACGATCCCTGGGCGACGCGGTCCGCAGTCGAGCTGCTCTGCGCCGGCTTCACCGCGATCAAGCCGGAGGTGGTCACGGTCAAGCCGTCCGACATTGGCGTCAAGACAATCGGCCATTTCGGCTTCTTCCGCCCCGCCCACCGCGACGCGCTCTGGCGCGGCATGGCCGAATGGATCCAGGGGGAGTGACGGCTAGCGAATGACGGTCGTCAGCGACGAGTAGCGCTTGTTCAGCTTTGCTTCGGTCGGCGAGAACTGCGCGAAGGCGTCGCTAACGCGGACCGCCGGCGGCGTGTCGCTCGCGAAGCGAAACTCTTTCGGCCGCGGCGCATAGAAGTCGCGGCTGTAATAGGCATCGTCGAAACGCGTCTCGCTGATGCCGAACAATGCGTCGCAGACGAACAGGAGTGCGCACACTCCCGCAACCGCAGCGACGATCTCCTTGAAAACAGACATGTTGAGGCCCCACCCTTTTCCGGGAGGATGCAGGTGGGTTCCAAAGGCCGGGTTTAAGACTGCGCGGCATTTGTCGGGAGAGTTGCTCGCGGGTCGGCGAATTGCAGACAATTTGAACGAATGCGTTAGCGTCGGCGCAACGCGCGGCACGCCTCCTCGCTGGTCCCCTGAGAGCAAGAAGACGTTTTCGCTAGACTGCGTCGCCTCTCACGCGCCGCAACGTCTCCGACGGCAGCTCACCGAACCTGTCGCGATATTTTCCGGCAAAATGTCCGAGATCGCTGAACCCGGCATCGAGCGCCGCCGTCGTCACTGACCCCTGACCATCATCAACGAGCAGCCGCTCGCGCGCGCGTTCAAGCCGGCATGTCAGTATCCAGTCGCGCGGCGAATAGCCGAGATAGCGCTGAAAATTCTCCTGCAGCGAGCGCAGGCTGACGCCGAGCCCGGCCGCGAGCTTCGAAATCTCGATCGGCTGGTCAGCATGCGCCTTGATGTAATCGCGCGCGCGGCGGACGATGGCCGGGCTGCGGTCGATATGGCTCACGGAGAGCGCCTGCGCGACGCGTGGAAACATTGCGGCCGTCACCAGATTGACCAGCATCTCCTCGGTCGCAGCCGCCGCCAGCGGCCCCATGCCGATAGCGTTCAGGCTGGTCATCTCGGCCATCGCTGCGTTCAAGTGCCGGGCGAGCGCAGCGGCGACCGGCGCGCCGAGATCGAGACCTTCGCTCAACTCGGACAACAGCACGTCCGCATCCTGCGTGCGGCCGGTCAGCCGCTCGGCGCGTTCGACCGCGACGTTCCCAGGCACATAGAACACCAGCACGGAGGCGTCCGTGACCTCGAGCTTCGACCGCTCGAATGGCCGGCCGATGCTGGCCTGGCGCATCGGGTGATAGTCCTGCAGATTGTCGCCGCGACCGCGGCGGAAGCCGCCCGTGACGGGGATCGAGACGTGCAGGGAATCGTCAGTGCTGCGCTCGACGCTCAAGCCGGCCAGATCGACCCGCATCAGTTGCGCCGCGCCGAAATGGATCGCCTTGAAATCGATCGTTACGCGCCGCGTCTGCCCGAGCCGCTCGACGCGGGCATCGCCGCCGTACATCGCGTGGGCGAGCTCGTTCGCTGCATCCAGCGTCAGTGTCTTCGAAAATCCCCGTGCGGACAGGTCGTCCAGTCGATTGGGCATGACGACATCCCAAGCCCTCGGTTTGACGCGAAACCGAGGCTCATCCCGCGCAAAATACCAAACCGCCGCGCATTCGCCATATCGGCTTAAGTTCCAGGCGGTTATCTATGGTTCATGGGACGGCATTGCCGGAAGGTATTTTAATGCCGCCCCTGTGAGGAAACGCCTCGAACCGCAGCTGCCCTCAGCGGCTGCCTCAAACACCAAAAAGACTGCTCAGTCGTTCGCCCCTGCACGGTCGAGCGCATTGAACCATCCATGAAGCGCTTGCCGCGTCACGCGCTTTGCTCAATCCGGCGCGCGGGAGTTCCATCGCCTTCATCCGCGCGCCGGTCCCATCCGATGCCCGAGACAAGGAGGACCACGGCTCTTGGACGACGCTCGAGTTGAGAAACGAAGATGCCCGTCCGTTGGCTGAAGCCGTCGCGAAACCTGATCATCGAGCACTTCACCGATTTCGATCAGTTCCGTCCCACCGAGGTGCTCGGCGGCGGCACCAGCATTCCGCTCGAACCGCGACACTTCTCGGTGTTCCGCGCCAGCCTGCCACTCCCAGACAGCCTCATGGTCATGCAGCGCTCCTTCGCGCGTCATCTGGAGGCGGACATCGGCATCGATCGCGGCGTCGGCCTCATCGTACCGCTCGCCGCGCATTCCGTCGTAAATGGCCGCGAGATCGACAACTCCATGATTGGCCTCGTGCGCGGCAAGGTCCCGATGCGCGCCATCGAGCGCTACGCCAACACCTATCTGATGCTGCGCTTCAACTCCGACATGCGCCATCGCGGTTGGGCCGATTTCAACGCCGGGCTCGAGTTCTACCGGCTTGCCGACGAGCCGAGGCAGTGCTTGCGGGCTGCGATCCTCGACATGTTCTGCCTGGCGTCGGGCTGCAACGATCCCGGACAATTCGAGGCCATCAACCGTCCGATCCAGGAAACGCTGCTGGGCGCGCTCGACGCCGCGTTCGTTGCCGACGCCGCGTCGCGCGCGCGCCCCGGATCGTTCGACAGGCATCGCCGGCTGATCGCGCAGCTCGACGAGCAGGTCATGCTGCTCGGGAGCGTACCGCTCTACAGCGACGATCTCGCAACCGCCCTGAATGTCTCCGTGCGGACGCTCCAGGCCGCCGCACAAACCGTCCACGGCATGAGCCTGCATCATTATCTGCGGGCGAAGCGGCTATGGACCGTCCGCAAGCAGCTCGTGAGCGGAAGCACAGGTCTCACCGTCAAGGCCGCAGCGCTGGCCAATGGCTTCTGGCACATGGGCGATTTCGCCAAAAGCTACAAGTCGGCCTTCGACGAGACGCCCTCGGAGACGCTGGCGCGGGCGCGCCACATCTGAGCAAGGCGAAAGCGCGGGCTCAATGGCCGACAGCCTTCGCGTGATCGGCCGCCCTGCGATGTGCGGCCTCGCTCAGGCGATCGACCCAGGCGATCCCGATCGCGGAGACGATGAAGGTGATGTGGATGATGACTTGCCACATCACGCCGCTCTCGGTGAAATTGCTGCGCGCGGTGCCGAGATTGCCCGCCTCGATGAAGGTCCTGAGCAGCGAGATCGAGGAGATGCCGACGATCGCCATCGCAAGTTTGATCTTGAGCACGCTGGCGTTGACGTGGCTCAGCCATTCCGGCTCGTCAGGGTGGCCGCGCAGGTTGAGACGCGAGACGAAAGTCTCGTAACCGCCGACGATTACCATCACGAGCAGATTGGAGATCATGACGACGTCGATCAGCCCGAGCACGGTCAGCATGATCTGCTGCTCGTTGACGTCGAACCAGTGCGCGGCGAGATGCCAGAGCTCCTTGAGGAACAGCAGGACATAGACGGCCTGCGCGACGATGAGGCCGACATAGAGCGGCAATTGCAGCCAGCGCGAGCCGAAGATCAGGCGCGGGACCAGGCCGAGCTGCGGGGACGCAGCGCGGCTCGAAGGTGCTTGGGATTCAGACGTCATGGATCACTCCGGAATGCGGACGAAGTCAGAAAGGCTGGGATCAGAGGCTGGCGATGACGGGCGCGAGCTCAAGCGAGCCGCGCCAGATCATCTCGAAGGCGACATAGACGATGATGGCGAGACCGACATAGGCGATCCAGCGCTGCTTCTGGAGCACGCGGCCGAGCAGATCGGCGGCAACGCCCATCAGCGCGACCGACAGCAACAGGCCGAAGGCCAGGATGAACGGATGCTCGCGTGCGGCGCCCGCGACAGCCAGCACGTTATCGAGCGACATCGAGACGTCGGCGGCGACGATCTGGATCGCGGCCTGCCGAAACGTCTTGCGCGGCGCCGGCGCGCCGGCCGAACTGCCTGCTCCGGCGTGGCCGAAGACCAGTTCGCCATGGCCTGCAGCCTGCTGGCGCAATTCGCGCCACATCTTCCAGCAGACCCACAGCAGCAGCACACCGCCGGCCAGCAGCAGGCCGAGCACCTGGAGAAGCTGCGTTGCAACGCCGGCGAAGACGATGCGCAGCACGGTCGCAGCCGCGATGCCGACGATGATGGCGCGGCGGCGCTGGCCGGCGGGCAGGCCCGCCGCGGCAAGCCCGATGACAACGGCATTGTCGCCGGCGAGCACGAGGTCGATCAGCACGACTTGAAACAGTGCCGTCAGCGCGTCGGGGGTGATGAATTCGCTCATGTCCGATCATTCGGACGCGAGGCGGCATCGAGCCAGTGCGGCTTGCGGCGCTCGATCCAGTCCAGGACCTTCGAGCGCTGCGCGCGGAGGCCAGGCACGTCCTCGGCAAGCAGTGCGAGGCCCAGCGGCAGCATCCAGATGCCGAGCACCGGCAGGAACGACAGCACGCCGCCGGCGACGAGCAGCGCGCCGGCAGGCATCCTCACCCAGCGGCTTGAAGGTCGCAGCAGATAGGTGACGGTGCCGGCCACGCGCGGCGGCAGGCGACTGATGAGCGCGTCAAGGCGCGGATCGCCACCGGCCGCCTCGCCGGTGGCGCGCTGGCGCGATCTTGCGTGATCGTCGATGCCTGCGCTCATGCTCACGCTCCGGATGCGGGGCGGCCCTCGCTGCGCGCTGCGACCGGGGCGACCGGCTTCGATCGCGGCAGCACCAGCGTGAGCAGGCGGAGCAGCTTGATCGCCTGCACCTCATGAGGATGCACATCCTCGTCCGCCGCGGCGACGCGCTCGGAGATGTCGACCAGATGCGCGGCCAGCGGCAGGTCCGAGACCGGGCGCAGCGTGTCGATGACGACATTGGCAAAATCTGGCTGCTCGAGCCGCTCGGCAAGCTCGTCGAACATCGCGGCCAGCCGTGCTTCGGAGATGTGCGGGGCGAGCCCGCGCTCCCGGATGAAGCGCGTCACCTCCTCGCGCTCGACTGCAGCGACACGGCGGTCGGCGACGGCCACCAGCGCGCCAGCAATCACGAGCGCGGCGGCTGCCTGCTCGTGCAGACTGGACGGTTCGGTGATCTCGCCCCGGATGGGGCTCAAAGGTTCTGCGTCAGGCATCATAGCTCCTCAAGCTTACGGTTGTGACCGCACGCGGGAAGCGACGAGGATGGCTGGTCGATGAGAGCAGGTGCGCTGGGCCCAACGATCGTCCAATCCAAGCGCATTCGCGCGCGGGACAGGTCATCCGACATCACGAGGTTGGCCGAGGGGATCGGCGGCCTCGTCAGAGGGGCCCGGATTCTGTTGAAGCGAGAGATAAAGTTCGTCCCTGCCAAATCAAGCCGGCCGAGCTGCGACCAGCAGCCGCGGGAACGCAACGTGCCGTTCATAAAATCGCCATCAAGGGATATCCCGCCCGTTTACCTTGTTCGGTGGCCTGCCCGGTGGCAATCTCGCAAACTGAGACCGAAGAGAGCCAGTCATGTCGCGCGCAGGCGCAAAATCGCTTCCCCAATTGAGCGTCCGGATCGATCTGGATGCCGAGGACCGGATCGGGCCCGGCAAGATCCAGCTCCTTGAGAACATAAGGGAGCACGGCTCGATCTCGGCCGCGGGCCGTGCCATGGACATGTCCTACAAGCGCGCCTGGGATCTCGTCGATGAGATCAACCGCATCTGCGGACACGCCGCGGTCGAGCCCCAGACCGGCGGCAAGAACGGCGGCGGCGCGATGCTGACCCCGTTCGGCGCCGCGCTCGTCGCGCGCTACCGCAAGATCGAGCGCGACGCAGCGCGCGCCGTGCGCAAGGAGCTGATGGCGCTGAAGACGGACATCAAGCGCTCACGGAAGGCGTGAGCGGTCCGAACGGCTTTGGAGGTGCACTCAGGAAGGCTTAGATGTCCGCTTCTGCCGGAAATGCGGGCGGCCTAGCCACCCCGTCTCACACTGTCGAGAAATTGTTCGCGTTCGCCAGGCGCGTAACCCTGGGAAGCTCCCGGATACGGTCCATCGTAATCATTGTACGGCGCCGCCCGGTAGTGGATCGGCGGCGCATCTGGCGCGTAGGCAAAGCCCGAAGCGGGATCCGAGGCGATCGTGCCCTGATCGGGACGAGCAATAGCGTGCCGCTGGTGCGCGCGATGTACCGTAGCCGCGCTCGCAGAACCACACAGGATGATCAAAAGGCTCAAGGCCAAGATAGAACGCATCGCTTTTTCTCCAAACGACCGCCATGGCTGCTTAGGTAAGGCTCGCGTCGCACCGTCCCAACAAATAGCGACTTCACGAATAGTCACATCGGCGGCATCAAGGGTGCTGGGCCTCTCGCGGCATGGCCATCCTACGACGACTACGGCCGCTGCCTCGTCGAAGTACGGACGCGGGGGGCATAGTGGGATTGCTTACACTGAGCCCTTCCCCTGCTGGGGCGGACTTGAATTAGGTAGCAGTAATATCTTTGCCAACGGCCATAAGACCGTCCTGCTTGACGGCCCCTTGAGCTATTGCTTCCAACGTGACGCCAAATGACCCTGCACAAACCGTCGCGCCGACTGCACCCACCGTCGGCGCGGCTGCACCGGTTCCAAACAGGGCGAGCAGAATGCGGGCGTCGGCGTTCTTCTTGTTGAGCCTGCGAACGACATCTTGAATCTTGGCGGTGGACGGCTGGCCGACGTAGCAGAGGCAAGCAAGCGAGGTGTCCGCCATATCGAGCGAAAAGAATTTCGCCGTTGATAGCGCGTCCGCCTCTTCCGCCATCGCCTCGATACCACGGTGCCGCAGCAAATAGGACAACACCAGCGCCGTCGCTTCGTCGAGCTTTCCGGAGCCTGGAATGCAGAGCACCGAACGCGGCGATCTGTTTTCCTCCTCAATCAACTTGCGTTGCGTCCTTGCTTGCTCGATCGCGATCGCGGCACCGGGGCTCGAGCTCATGTCCTGAGCCGGCGAGTCCAAATCGTGGTGCGCTTCCAGGTCGGCCACCAGTTCGTCGACTGTTGAAGCAATACGATTTAACCGTTCTTCGTCGAGATGGCCTAATCGGCGGTCGGCTTCTGCGAGCCTCAATCCCTCAAGCAGGATCGTGTCACAGTATTCCTCAAGCGACGCCCGTTTGAGGAACTCATGCGCTTGTTCCGCCGCTTCAAGGGGATCCCCCGCCAGCATCCGTTGATAGGCCAGCTGAGGCGGGCTCAGAGGAGGTCGGTCGCCCAACATGATCTCGAGGAATTTGAGCCGCTCGACATGTCGTCCCGCGACAACGAGACAGATCGTCAGAGGCGTCGCCATGACCAGTCCGACTGGGCCCCAAAGCCACGTCCAGAATGACGCAGACAGGATGATTGCGACAGGAGACAGGCCGGAACTATGGCCATAGATCAATGGTTCGAGGACCTGTCCTGCGAGCAGTTCCAGGATCACAAACAATAGAGCTGTCAGCACCAACATTTGCCAGCCCGAACCAACGGCAGCAGCGAGAATGAGCGGAAAAATGGCTGAGATCAGCGCACCAATGTAGGGAACGAACCGCAGGATCATCGCTAACAGGCCCCACAACGGAGCGGAGGGCACGCCAATCAATTCGAGACCTAAGCCGATTGCCAGACCGAACACTGCGTTGAAGATAATCTGGGTCAGGAAGAGTTTGCTCAGGCGCTTGCCCGCGTCATCAAGGGCTGCCGTCGTGCGCTGAATGTCGCCCGAGCCGGCAAGACGGACCAGGCGATTCCTCAGATCCTCGCGTTGCAGCAGGATGAAGGTCACGAAAATGACGACGATTCCCGTCGTCGTGAGCGGCGAAAGCAAAGGCTCGATAATTTTGGCGAGCGTTGTGAGAGCACCTGGGTCGGGCTGCTTGACTTCAACGGGTATCGGAAGCGTTCTGTCTGTTGCTTGTCTCGCGAGCCCATTGTCCGGCCTGCCAGTGGTCGCATCACCACGTTGCAACTCTGTCCCCAGTTCCTTGAGAACGGTGGAGGCCTGTTCCAACGTTCCGGAACCACCCATCAACCCGCGAAGGCTCTCGATCTTGTCACTCAGAGTTTGCTGATATCCGGGCAGCCTGGCGGCCAGGCGCGTTGCCTGCGAGACCATAAGCCCGCCTAAACTGAATATGATCGCAAATCCGAAGAAGACGACTATGAGTACAGAAGCCGTGCGCGGAACTCGCCATGAATATAGACGGATGACGAAGGGCGCGAGAACGAAGCTCAAGAGAACGGCCAGAGCGACCGGAACGAAAACTTCCCGGCCAAAATAGAGCGCAGCAATAATCAGTGCTGCAACGGCCATATTTGTCAGCGCACTTCCCCGCCGCTGCGTTATTTGCTTGGGCTTCTCCTGCAACTGCGTGGCCCTCGCTCTTAGCCGAGCGACGGTCGCTGCGGCTTCGATGAAACCTCACGAACCCAAACCCAGTGCCGCTCCAGCTGGAGTTGGGTTCTGCAATGCGAATGGACGATTGCCGGTCGTGCGCTACCCTTTTGGCGCCCCATAATTCTACGCCTCTTTTCCACCTCGGGTAAGAACAAAGTAAGAGGGTGCCCGCCATCTCAGCGAATCCCTGCTGCTCGGCTCACGCGTGAGCACGTCGATCTCGACGGATTGATGGATCTGCGGCGCAGGGTCTATGCGCACACGGCCTAGTTCGGCCGCACCGTCATCTCCGGTGCCGGCTGGACCAGCGCCTCGCTCAGGAGGCTCTGCTCCGCCTTCGGAATCGAGAAGCGAACCTTGAAGCCATCTTCCGTTTCCAGCGTGATGATGCGCTGGGTCACGTCCGTCGATTGCTCGACCACCCAGGACGCCAGCGGATAGGCGTAGCGCAGGCTCTGGTCGCCATAGCGGGCTTTCAGCGCGGCTTCGAGCAGGCCCGGCAGCGTCATGATCAGGGCGCCGACCTGATTGAGGGAGACGTGAACCGCGCCCGAATTTCCCGATGCATCCTCAAAACGCAGCGAGATGGCGCCCCCATCGGCGGCGACCTCGCAGGTCGTGAGCGACTTGACGCTAATTTCCATCACAGGCTCCGAGGCACTTGTCGTTATATTCAACACGATATATCGTTGCTCTACCCGACGTCTAGCCCGGTTTTGATCGCTTTTCCCAATCGGGTGATTGGCGAAAACTCGGCCATCGTGATATATAATGGGATATAGCGAGGCCGATAACGGCCCGTTTTGACAGGGAGCGAACAAGCCAATGAGCGACTACAATCTTCTCATCGACGGCAAGATGGTGCCCGGCGACCTGACCATGCCCGTGCTCAATCCCGCGACCGAGGACGTGCTGGCGCAGTGCCCGCGCGCCTCGAAGAGCCAGCTCGACGCCGCCGTGGCCGCGGCGAAAGCCGCCTTCCCGGCCTGGGCTGCGACGCCGATCGAGGAGCGACGCAAGCTCGTGATCAAGATGGCCGACGTGATCGAGGCCAATTCCGGTGAGCTCGCGCGCCTGCTCACCTCCGAACAGGGCAAGCCGCTCACGGATGCCACCGGCGAAGTCCTCGGAATGGCAGCCTTCTTCCGCTATCTCGGCTCGCTCGAACTGTCGATGCGGGTGATCGAGAATTCCGGCGACCGCAAGGTCGAAGCGTATCGCCGGCCGCTCGGCGTTGTCGGCGCTATCATTCCCTGGAACTATCCGCTGCTGATCCTCAGCTTCAAGCTGCCGTCAGCGCTGCTCGCCGGCAATACGCTGGTGGTCAAGCCCGCGCCGACCACGCCGCTCGCAACGCTGCGCTTTGCCGAGCTCGTCAAGGACGTACTGCCGAAAGGTGTGCTCAACATCATCACCGACGCCAACGATCTCGGCGGCGAGATGACCAAGCATCCAGACATCCGCAAGATCTCCTTCACCGGCTCCTCGGCGACCGGCCAGAAGGTGATGGCAAGCGCAGCGCAGACGCTCAAGCGTATTACGCTCGAACTCGGCGGCAACGATGCCGGCATCGTGCTCGACGACGTCGATCCGAAGAAGGTCGCGCCGGGAATCTTCGAAGGTGCATTCCAGAATTCCGGTCAGGTTTGCCTTGCGATCAAGCGACTGTACGTTCACGAGTCCGTCTATGACGAGCTCTGCAACGAGCTGGTCGCGATCGCCAAGAGCACCGTGGTCGATGACGGATCGAAGCAAGGCACCAAGCTCGGGCCGCTGCAGAACAAGATGCAGTACGAGAAGGTAAAGGCGTTCCTCGAGGACGCGCGCAAGAACGGCAACGTCATTGCCGGCGGCGCGGCGATGGACCGTCCCGGCTATTTCATCGAGCCGACCATCGTGCGCGACATCCAGGAGGGCTCGAAACTGGTCGACGAGGAGCAATTCGGCCCCGTGCTGCCGGTGATCAAATATTCCGACAAGGATGACGTGATCCGTCGCGCCAATGCCACGACCTACGGTCTCGGCGCCTCGGTATGGTCGTCCGATGTCAAGCGCGCCCACGAGGTCGCGAGCCAGCTCGAGTCCGGCACGGTGTGGATCAACAAGCATCTCGACATGGCCCCGCACATCCCGTTCGGCGGCGCCAAGCAATCGGGCATCGGCACCGAGTTCGCCGAGGAAGGCCTCGCCGAGTTCACCCAGCTTCAGATCATCAACGGGCCGCCTGCGGCCTGACCAACACGCGGGGTCGCGGCGCACGCCGCGGCCCCGCTCATTCTCGGGAAAGCGGAGGCGGACGATGTTCGATGCACAATGCGATCTTGCCGCCCTGGTCTATGCGCCAAATCAGGATCCCGACACCATCTTGCGCGGCTTCGCGGCCGACCTGAATGCACGCGGCATCCGCGTCGTAGGCATGGTGCAAGCAGGCCATTGCGCCGACGCCAGCCTGTCGGCGCTGATTCTCCACAGCGGCGAGAAACTACTCCTGGCGCAGGACCTCGATCCCGCCGCGAGCGGTTGCCGGCTCGATCTCGCGCGGCTCCAGAATGCCGGCGAACGGATCGCCGAGGCGTTGGAGAATGGCGCCGACCTCGTGATCATCAACCGCTTCGGCAAACGGGAGCGCAATGGCAAGGGGCTGGCCTATCTGATCGAGCAGGCGCTCGATGCCGATATCCCCGTGGTGATCGCGGTGGCGCGCGATCACTTCGCCGACTGGATCAAGTTCGCCGGAGGGATGAGCGTCAAGCTCAGCTGCGACCACCAGGCGCTCGATGCGTGGTGGCGAGCCGTCTCGGCGCGTGGTGCGGACCTGATCCCCGATCAGCATCTCACGGTTTGCGAAGTTCTGAAGTAAACGATCTGCGCCTTGCCGTCCTCACGGCCAGTCGGCGAAATTCAGCGTCGGCTTCGACCGTCCCATCGCGCCACGGGCGCCGGCGCGCCGCCGCCAGGTACCGGGGGCTTCGCCGGCGTGCTTGCTGAAGAAGCGGCTGAAATAGGCCGTGTCCTTGAAACCGAGCGCGAACGCGATCTGTTTCACGGTCGCGGCGCTCGCTTCCAATCGTGTGGCCGCTTCCCTGACGACACGCTGCTGGATCAGGGCGCTCGGTGACCGTTTCAGCTCCCGGCTGCACAGGGCATGCAGGCGGTCCGGCGTCACGCCGAGCAGGCTGGCGTAATCGGCGACCCGGAGTTGCTGATGGTATCGCTCCTCGAGCAGACTGCGGAAGCGGCTCAGGATCTCCGCGCTGCTGCCTTCCTCTTCCAGATCACTGTCGCTGGCAAAAAGACGCCAGAAGCGCAATGCAATCAGCGTCAGTTCGGCGGACATGATCGACGCGGCGCCGCTACGCGCCGGTGTCGCGATCTCGGTCGCAATCGCGGCAATCGAGCGCGACACGGTGGTGACGAGGCCGGGATCGACCGGAAGCGCCATGATCCCGTCGGCGCGATCGAGAGCCAGATAGGCCGCCTCGGCCGACGGCGGAAGGTAGCGATGCCACGCGCCCGATTTCAGACGGAGCAGCTCTGCGGTCGTGCCCGCCGCCACGTCCAGATAGTTGGCGCATCCCGCCGGCAGCCAGGCGATGGCGGGGCCGGGCAATGCGATTCTCTCACCCTCGCGACGGAGGTCCGCGACGCCACCGCCGTGCAAACAGAGCAGGTGAATGAAGGGCCGCGCCGCCCTGGAATCGAGCGACCAGCGCCGCGGCTCATAGTGCGACACGATGACCTCGGCGCCGATCGCAGCTGGTCCACTGGGCGGGGCGACAATGGGAACGCGCACGGCGTCCGCGACAGCTCGACGCACTTGGCCGGCGTGACCAGAAACGTGCAATCTTTCGCCGGATCTGTCCATTGAAGGACAAAAGCCGAAGGTGCTTGCTGGGTCAAGTCCCGGCCACGGCACCTCCAGAAGCTGCCGAGCAGAAAATCCGGGATGGAGAGGAAACGACGCACATTCATCCCTGCGAGCGATCGCATGGGAGAAACATGGAGGGAGACTCGACATGTTCTTAACGAACCGTCGAACGATGCTGCGCATCACCAGCCTGACCGCGATGGCCGCAGCGCTCTGGACCTTGACGTCCGCCGCCGAGGCGCAAGACAAAATCCGCATCGGCTACGCGATTTCCAAGACCGGCCCCTATGCCGGCGGCGCGAGCATCACCACGCTGCCCAACTACGAATTGTGGGTGAAGGACGTGAACGCGGCCGGCGGCATCAAGCTTGGCGACAAGCGACTGCCCGTCGAGGTCGTCGAATACGACGATCGCTCGAGCTCGGAGGAAGCGGTGAAGGCGATCGAGCGCCTCGCCAATCAGGACAAGGTCGACTTCATTCTGCCGCCCTGGGGAACGGGCCTCAATCTCGCGGTCGGCCCGACCCTGAACAGGCTCGGTTACCCTCACCTCGCCGTCACCTCGGTCACCGACAAGGCGCCGGAGCTCGCCAAGCGCTGGTCGAACGCGACCTTCTGGCTCGGCACGTCCGCGCAGATCTCGGAGGCGCTTGCCGAATTGCTGGGCAAGCTGAAGAGTGAAGGCAAGATCGGCGGGAATGTCGCGATGGTCAGCGTCGCTGATCAGTTCGGCATCGAGCTTGCCGCCGCCGGCCGGGAGGCCTTCAAGAAGCACGGCTTCACGCTCGCTTACGACAAGACCTATCCGCTGGGGTCGCAAGATCTCCAGCCACTGCTCAATGACGCGATCGCGGCCAAGCCCGATGCGTTCATCGCCTTCAGCTATCCTCCCGATACCATCGCGCTGACCGAGCAGGCGCAACTGCTGAAGTTCAACCCAAAGATCTTCTATGTTGGCGTCGGCACCGCCTTTCCGCTTTACAAGGGCAAGTTTGCCGCCAACAGCGACGGCGTGATGGGGATCGGCGGCTGGAACGCGGACTCGCCACAACTGAAGGACTATCTCGCGCGCCACAAGACGGCCACTGGAAAGGAGCCGGATCGCTGGGCCAGCCCGATTACCTATGCAAGCCTCCAAGTGCTCCAGCAGGCGATCGAAAAGCTCGGCAAGGTGGATCGGGCCGCGGTCGCGGCGGAAATCCGCTCCGGCACGTTCGACACCATCATCGGTAAGGTCAAGCTGAAGGATGGACTGCTTCAGGAAGTCTGGAGCGTCGGTCAGTGGCAGAACGGCGAATTCTACGGGCTTGCACCAACCTCGCTGCCGGGCGCGCGCGCACCCGTGGTGCCGAAGCCGCAGTGGCAGTGACGCCAACCCGGCAGGCAGGTCTCGCCGTGAGACCCGCCCGCCGGAGCGCCAACAGGACACCACTTCATGCTGCTGTTCGATATCGTCCTGCCCGGCCTTGTGCTTGGGGGCATGTATGCCCTCATCGCACTGGGCCTGACGCTGCAATACGGTGTGGCGCGCGTCATGAATCTCTCCTATGGCGAGTCGCTCATCGCGGCCGCGTTCGGTGCGCTGTCTCTCTACACCGGTCTCGGATTGAGCCCGCTGGCGGCGCTGCTGCTCGCCGTGCCCTGCGCGATGGCGTTGAACTGGCTGCTCTACCGCTTCCTGCTCGAAAAGCTGATGCGACGCGGCAAGGACAGAGGCGCGCAGGAGGTCGATAGCATCCTTGTGACGTTCGGCGTGCTGTTCGCCATCCAGGGCATCATGCTCGTCGCATTCGGCGGCCAGTATTACAGCTACAGCTATCTCTCCATTCCGGTCGTCGTGCTCGGCACGACGCTTGCCGTCAACAGGCTCGTCGCGCTGCTGTTTGCCGCCGTGATTGGCATCGCCGTCTATCTGGCGCTGACGCGCACACGCGTCGGCACCGCCGTACGCGCCATCGCAGTCGACGGCAACGCAGCGCGGCTGGTCGGCATCGACGTGCCGGCGCTGTCGGGCCTTGCCTTTGCCTTCGGTGGCGGCCTGGTGGCGGTCGGCGGCGTGCTGGTCAGCATGTTCCTCACCTTCAATGCCTCGATGGGCGTGGTCTTCACCATGAAGGCGCTCGTCGTCGTAATCATGGGTGGCGTCGGCAACGTGATGGGCGCGCTCGTGGCTGGGCTGATGCTCGGCGTCGTCGAAACCGCAGTCGCACGTCTGCTCGACCCCGGCCTGACGCTTGCCGCCACCTATGCGCTGTTTCTCGCGGTTCTGCTCATCCGACCGACCGGCCTGTTCGGAAGGGCCACCTCGTGATCGCAAGCCCCACCAAAACGCTGGCATGGTGCGCAGGCATCGCTCTCGCCACGGCCATCGTCGTCTACCCGCTCTACGCCAACGGCTACTATCTCGCGCTCGGCATCAGCATCCTCTATTTCACGATCCTTGCGACCGCCTGGGCGATGTTCTCAGGCCCGACCAGATACATCTCGCTTGCGACCGTCGCTTTCTTCGGCATCGGCGCCTACACCGCGGCGGTGCTGGGCGAGACCTGGCCCTGGCCGGCCGTGTTGCTGGCGGCGGCAGCGCTCGGCGCGCTCGTTGCCGCCATCACCGGTCTCTCCACGCTGCGATTGTCCGGCATCTACTTCGTGATCTTTTCCTTCGGACTCGCGGAGCTCATCCGGCAGCTCGTGATCTGGTACGAAGTCAACGTACATAGATCGGTCGGCCGCTACCTCTTCAGCGCCGTGACCCAGGACGTTCTCTACTGGCAGCTTCTCGGCCTCGCCGCCATCGTCTTCCTGACCGGTTTTTTTCTCGGCCGCTCCCGCTACGGCCTTGCGCTGCGCGCGATCGGTGCCGACGAAACCGCCGCCAGTCATTCCGGGATCGACGCCACCCGCATCAAGCTCGCGGTGTTTATGCTGAGCGCCGTCTTCATGTCGGTAACCGGCGCAGTGATGGCGCCGCGCTGGACCTATATCGATCCGTCGATCGCCTTCAATCCGATGATCTCGTTCCAGGTCGTCATCATGGCGCTCTTGGGCGGCGCCGGCTCGCTATTTGGCCCAGTGCTTGGTGTCATTCCCCTCGTCCTTCTGTTCGAAGTCCTCACGGCGACGCTGCCGAACCACTTCAGCATCGTGCTCGGCGCGATCTTCGTGATCATCGTCCTGCTGCTGCCGAAGGGTGTGATCGGGCTGATCGAGCCGCGGCGGCGAAATGAACTGGCGGACAGTGCCATACCTGCGGGAGGCAGCGAGCAAAGCGGACCGCTGCTTCTGGTCGACGGCGTCGGCAAGTCGTTCGGCGGCCTGCGCGCGGTCGATCGGGTCAGCTTCGAGGTCGCACGCGGACAGATCATCGGGATCATCGGTCCCAACGGCTCGGGCAAGACGACTCTCCTGAACATGCTCTCCGGCGCGCTGGTGCCGTCGTCGGGCGCGATCCGGTTCAACGGCGCTGATATCGGCGGGCTTCGACCGCACCGGATCGCCCGGCTCGGGCTTGCCCGCACCTTCCAGCTCGTGCGCGTGATGTCGGACCTGACCGTCGCAGAGAACGTTGCCGCCGCAGCCTATTTCAGCGGAGGATCGGCAGCACCGAACCGCGGCGGGGAAACCAGCGGCGAGCTGCTCGATCTCGTCGGCCTCGGCACCATGCTTGATACCCCCGCCGGCGAGCTGACCTATATCGACCAGAAGCGCCTGGAGCTTGCGCGCGCGCTCGCGCTTGCGCCGCAACTTGTGCTGCTCGACGAATGGCTCGCCGGCCTCAATCCGAGCGAGCTCGAGACCGGGATCGCCTTGATCGCCAGGCTGCGCGACCGCGGCATGACCATCATCATGGTCGAGCATGTCATGGATGCGATCCGCGCGCTGTGCGGGCATTGCATCGTGATGAATGCGGGCAGCGTGATCGCGCACGGTGTCCCTGACACGGTCTTGTCCGACCCGACGGTCGTGGCCGCCTATCTGGGAGACGCTGATGCTTGAAGTCGCCGCGCTCTCCCACTTCTACGGCAAGCATCAGGCACTCGCCGACGTGACGCTCGATATTGCCCGCGGTGAGATCGTCGCGATCCTTGGCGCAAACGGCGCGGGCAAGTCGACGCTCCTCAAGAGCATCGCCGGCCTCATCGATCCCGCTCCCGGCGCAAGCATACGCTTCGACGGCGCGGACCTCATCGCGCTTCCGGTCCATCTGATCGTCGAACGCGGGATCGCGCTCGTGCCGGAAGGGCGCGGCGTGTTCGGCGACCTGACGGTTGCAGAGAACCTCCAGCTCGGCGCCTACCCCGCCCGCGCCCGCGCCGGAGAAGCGGAAAGGCTCGCGAAGATCCTGGCACTGTTTCCCCGCCTGACCGAGCGGATGGCGCAGACGGTACGGACCATGAGCGGCGGCGAGCAGCAGATGGTCGCGATCGGGCGCGCCCTGATGTCCAATCCACTTCTCCTGCTGCTCGACGAGCCATCGCTCGGCCTCTCGCCCTTGCTCAGCCGCGAGGTGTTTCGCGCGCTGGCGCAGATCCGCGACAGCGGCGTCAGCGTGCTGCTCGTGGAGCAGAACGCGCGCGCCAGTCTCGACATCGCCGACCGCGTCTATCTGATCGAACAGGGCCGCAACGCAGGCTCCGGAGTGGCCGGCGAGATGAAGAACAACCCCGACGTCCAGCGTGCCTATCTCGGCAAGGGGCGCGCACCTGCAACTGCCTAATCCCCCAGCAACCCATGGAGAGCCCCATGAACGCAATCGACCTTCTCATCGGCGGCAAAGATCAGTCGGCCAGCGACCAGCGGACATTCCAACGTCTCAATCCGATCAGCGGCGAGATCGCAACCATCGTGGCGGCGGCCTCGGTCGACGATGCGATGCGCGCCGCCGATGCGGCTGCAGCCGCGTTCCCCGCGTGGTCGCAGCTCGGGCCCTCCGAACGCCGCAAGCGCCTTAGCGCCGCGGCCGACATCCTCGCGCGACGTGCCCCCGAGTTCACCGCGCTGATGGTCGCCGAGACCGGCGCCACCGCAGGCTGGGCCGGCTTCAACGTGCATCTGGCGGAGGGCATGCTGCGCGAAGCCGCCGCGATGACGACGCAGATCTCCGGCGAGATCATCCCGACAGACAAGCCCGACAATCTGGCGATGGCCCATCGGCAACCGGTCGGCGTCGTGCTCGGGATCGCACCGTGGAACGCACCCGTGATTCTCGGCGTCCGCTCGGTTGCCATGCCGCTCGCCTGCGGCAACTCCGTGGTGATGAAGGCCTCGGAAATGAGCCCCGGCGTGCACCGGCTGATCGGAAGCTGTCTGGCCGAGGCGGGCCTCGGCGATGGCGTCGTCAACGTGGTGACCAATGCGCCGGAGGACGCGCAGGCCGTGGTCGAAGCCCTGATTGCGCACCCGGCGGTGCGGCGCGTGAACTTCACCGGTTCGACCCGGGTCGGCCGTCTGATCGCGCTCGCCTGCGCCAAGCATCTGAAGCGCGTGCTGCTCGAGCTCGGCGGCAAGGCCCCGCTCGTCATCCTCGACGATGCCGACCTTGATGCGGCGGTAAACGCAGCTGCGTTCGGGGCATTCATGAACCAGGGCCAGATCTGCATGTCGACCGAACGCATCGTCGTCGACGACAAGGTGGCCGACGCCTTCGTCGCCAAATTTGCAGCGAAGGCGAAGGGCCTGCCCTACGGCGATCCGCGCAAGGGCAATGTCGTTCTGGGCTCACTGGTGAGCCAAGCCGCCTGCGACCGCGTCGGCGGCCTGATCGACGATGCCCTCGCCAAGGGCGCTGCGATCGCGGCGGGCGGCCGCGGCAACGGCGCCATCATGCCCGCGACGATCGTGGATCACGTCACGCCGGCGATGCGCATCTATGGCGAGGAAAGCTTCGGCCCCGTCGTCACGGTCGTCCGGGTCAGCGGCATCGACGAGGCCGTGCGCATCGCCAACGACACGGAGTATGGGTTGTCCTCCGCGGTATTCGGCCGCGACATCGCACGCGCGCTCGACGTTGCCAAGCGCATCGAGGCCGGCATCTGCCACGTCAATGCACCGACCGTGCACGACGAGCCGCAGATGCCGTTCGGCGGCACCAAGGCCTCGGGCTATGGCCGTTTCGGCGGCAAGGCCGCGATCGACGAGTTCACGGAGTTGCGCTGGATCACGGTGCAGACCGGGCCGCGGCATTATCCGTTCTGAGATCGGCCGAGCCGGCGCGCCAAACGCCAATGGCGCGCCGCAAGCTACTCGTCCCTGAGCGCGGCGAGCACCTGTTCGCCGAGCTCGGTCAGGCGGTAGGTCACCAGCGGACGGCTCGACGGCGGCTTGCGCGCGAGTTCGACGACGTAGCCGCGCACCATCAACGCTTCGAAGCTTCCATAATAGCCATGCATGCTGATCTCGCTCTGCCGCTGCGCCCTGAACTCGCGTAGCGCGCGGATCTCGTTGCCCGACAACAGCGACCTGCGGACGCGCTGTACCAGCCTCGCCTTCTGCTGGAGCCAAGTCTCATCGGGCAACACGCGCGACGGCTCGACCATCTCGTCGCAGGGCTCAGTCTCCGGGACCGCTTCCGCTGGCTCCATTGCCCCTGTGCCGACCGATTGCTTGACGAGATCGAGCGCCGCGATCGGCCACCGGCGGCTCCTATCCACCATGACCGGCGGCGGCACGACATTGTCGCGCACCAGTTGTTCGAAACGGCCGGCGGTGACGCCGACATAGGCAGCCGCGCGGCGCCGATCGATCAAACCATGCGGCTCCGCCGCCTCCAGCGCGCACGCGCTCTTCCCGTCCACCGCCCAGTCCCCCTCTTCGCCCGCCCCTGGCGGCCGCGGCGGAAACTAGGCCTAAGGGCTGCTCTCGAAAAGAAGAGAATTTCGTACGCCTTGCTGCCGAATCGGCAACGGCTATAGTCGAGCGATGCGATTTCATGCCCCCGCCCTCTATTACTTTCACGCCGTGCGCCGGACCGGCTCGATCCGGGCTGCCGCGCGGACCCTCAACGTCGCCTCGTCGGCGGTCAGCCGACAGGTCCTCAAGCTTGAAGAGGAGATCGGCGCGCCCCTGTTCGAGCGGACGGCGCGCGGCCTGACGCTGACCACGGTCGGCGAGATGCTGGCGCGGCACGTCATGACCGTGCTCCAGGACCACGACCGCTTCCGCTCCGACGTCCAATCGCTGTCCGGCACCTGGCGTGGCTCGGTGAGCATCGCCTGCATCGAGTCGCTCGCGGAATCGCTTCTGCCCGACCTGATCGCCTCGCATCGCAGCCGCGCCCGCCGCGTTACCTTCACCACGCAGGTGATGGGATCAGCCGACGTGCTGGACGCACTGAGCCGCGGCGAAGCCGACATCGGCATCGCCATGGCGCTGCGTCATCCCCAGGATCTGCGCCAGGTCGCGCTGAAGCGCTTCCGGCTAGGGGCGATCGTCGCGGCTGATCATCCACTGGCGCGGCGCCGGACCGTGACGTTGGCGCAATGCCTCGCCTTTCCGATCATCCACGCGCTTCCGGAGCTGTCGATCTATCACCTGTTGCAACCGCTCATCGCGCAGCTTGCCGAGACGCCCGAGCCCGCCGTGCAGGCCAATTCGATCGACCTGATGCGCGAATTGGCGGCACGCGGCGTCGGCGTTGCGATCCAGACCCAGATCGGCGTCGGTCGCCTCGCGAAGAGCGGACAGCTCAAATTCCTGCCGCTGGACAACGCCGGCAGTCCGGTGTGGTCCGACCTCGGCGTCTATGTCCGCGCCGAACGGGTGCTGCCCGCCTATACGGAGTCGCTTCTCCAGGAACTGGTGCGCGAACTCGGCGATCGCGAACGGCAGGAGAATGCCGATCACGGCAAGGTCGGCGCGTAACCGCACACGGCCCATTTGCGCCGAAAGACCCTCTGGATGAGGAGAGGATAAAGAGTCCGCTGCCCTCGAATTACTCTGCCGCTTGCCGCACGTGGCGCGCGGTTGGCGTGCGCATGGTGACGAGCTCTTCGGCCGCTGTCGGGTGCAGCGCGATGGTCACGTCGAAATCGGCCTTGGTCGCCTTCATCTTCACGGCGATCGCGACCGCCTGGATGATCTCAGCCGCGGCATCGCCGACGATGTGGCAGCCGAGCACGCGGTCGGAGCTGCCGTCGACGATGAGCTTCATCAGCACGCGGGTGTCGCGGCCGGACATCGTAGCCTTGATCGGGCGGAATGTCGCCTTGTAGATGTCGACGTGGCTGAATTGCGCGCGCGCTTCGGTCTCGGTGAGGCCGACAGTGCCGACCTCCGGCTGCGAGAACACGGCGGTCGGGATGTTGGCGTGGTCGACCCGCACCTCGCGCTTGCCGAACACGGTGTCGGCAAAGGCGTGGCCCTCGCGGATCGCGACCGGCGTCAAATTGTGGCGATGGGTGACGTCTCCGATGGCGTAGATGCTGTCGACCGAGCTCTTCGAGAAACCGTCGACCGCGATACCGCCGTTCTTCGGATTGATGGCAACGCCAGCCTTCTCGAGGCCCAGATTGGCGACGGCGGGATGGCGGCCGATCGCAAACATCACCTGGTCGGAGGCAACGCTCGAGCCGTTCGACAGATGGGTGGTGAACTCGTCACCGTGACGATCGACCTTGCTCACCGTGCAGCCGGTGAGGATGGTGATGCCCTGCTTCTCCATCTCGCTGCGGACATGGGCGCGGACGTCGTCGTCGAAACCGCGCAAGATGTTGTCGCCGCGATAGATCACGGTGACGTCTGAGCCGTAGCCGGCGAAAATGCCGGCGAATTCCAGCGCGATATAGCCGCCGCCCTGGATCACGATCCGCTTCGGCAGCTTCTTGAGATGAAACGCCTCGTTGGAGGAGATGACATGCTCGATGCCGGGGATCGCCGCGCCATGGTTGGGCGCGCCGCCGGTGGCAATCAGGATGTATCTTGCCGTGATCGTCTTGTCGTTCTCGAGCAGGCGGATGGTGTGGGCATCCTCGATCACCGCGCGGCTCTTGACGATGCGCGCGCCCGACTTCTCGACATTCGTGGTGTAGGCCGCCTCGAGCCGCGCGATCTCCTTGTCCTTGTTGGCAATCAGCGTCGGCCAGTCGAAGCTTGCGGACGGGATCGTCCAGCCAAAGCCCGCGGCATCCTCGATCTCGTGGCGGACATGCGATCCGATCACGAACAGCTTTTTCGGCACACAGCCGCGGATCACGCAGGTACCGCCCATGCGGTACTCTTCCGCGATCATCACGCGTGCCCCGTGACCGGCCGCGATGCGAGCGGCGCGCACGCCGCCCGAACCACCACCGATGACAAAGAGGTCGACGTCGAATTCAGCCATTGTCCACTCCGACCTCCTTGCCTCTCGTCCTCGTCAGATGTCCTTGCCGCGCTTCTTCATCTCGGCGCGGAACGCGCCCGCGACGACCTCGGAGAAATTCTGCGCCCACGAATTCGTGAAGGCCATGCCCTGTTCGATCGCGCGCGGCTCGGCAGTAATCAGCTTCTGCCCCAGCGGAGACTTGTAGAACGTCACGAGATCCTTGAGCTCCTGCTCGGTGAACTGAGCAGCATAGGCCTGCGCCATGCCTTCGCCGATCTCCTTCTCGCGGCCCGTGAGCTGCTGCACCACGATCGGCGCCAGCTCGTTGAGGTCCTTCTGGTAGTTGAGGTTCTGCCCGATCAGCGCGCCCTTGACCTTCTCCACCATGCCGGGAACGGCGTTGGCATACAGCGCGTTCGCGTTCTTCATGGTCAGGATTTCCTTGGCGGCCGCGATCGCCGCGGGCGAGGCCTTGGGCGCTGCCGCCTGCTGTGCCGCCGCCGGGACGACGCCAAAAGCGAGTCCCAAGCCCGCCAGTCCCAAGCCTGCCAGTCCCAAGGCGAGTCCGGCCACGGGCAGCATCTTCAAAACGCTCTTCATTCCTAGTCTCCTTTCGGCTTTCGCCGTTCAATCACGCGGATTCCCTCGCCGCCCGCCAGAACGGCAGAGCCGGCCAAGCCGATGAACAGTCCATGCTCCACCACGCCGGGGATCGCGCTCAGCGCGACCGCGAGCCGTGCCGGATCCTCGATCCGTCCAAGATGGGCATCGAGGATCCAGTGGCCACCATCGGTGACGAAAACGTGGCCGTCCTTGGCCTTGCGGAGCGCCATTTGCCCGGAAACGCCGGATTGCGCAAACGCCTTCTCGATCGCCCGCCGTGTCGCGCCGAGCCCGAACGGAATGACCTCCACCGGTAGTGGGAAACGGCCGAGCGTCGGGACCCATTTGCTGTCGTCGGCGATCACGATCATGCGGTCTGAGGCGGCGGCGACGATCTTTTCGCGGAGCAGCGCGCCACCGCCGCCCTTGATCAGGTTGAGCTCGGGATCCACTTCGTCAGCACCGTCGACGGTGATGTCGAGATGGTCGATCTCGTCCAGCGTGGTCAGCGGCACGCCGCAACGGACCGCGTCGGCGCGCGTGGCTTCCGAAGTCGGCACGCCAATCACCTTGAGGCCGGCGCGCACGCGCTCGCCGAGCAGCTCGACGAAATGCTTGGCCGTCGATCCGGTGCCGAGACCGAGCTGCATGCCGTCGCGCACCTCCTCGAGGGCGCGTGCAGCCGCCTGTCGCTTCAACTGGTCCATGTCCACGTTCGGGCCTGCCCTTTGTGTGTGTCTTGAATGCCTCACTTGAGATCTCATTTGGGAGACCGCCGAAATAAGTCGCATTCGGCGGCCTATCTAGCCCCGTTTTGGCCCGGAGAACAGGCCTGCGGAAGGAAGTTATAAGCTGATCTTATGGCGGCTCCGCTTGCAGAAGCTTCACCTTGCCGGTAGCGCATGATCATGACCGCTCACACCATCGTCTTCGATCTCGACGGCACGCTAGTGGACACGGCGCCCGACCTGATCAGCGCGCTGAACCACGTGCTCGAGCGCGAGGGCCTGCCGCCGGTGCCGATGCAATCGGCCCGCAACATGATCGGCGCCGGCGCGCGCAAGCTGATCGAGCGGGGCCTGGAGGCCGAAGGCCGGATCGTCGGCGTCGCGGACATCAACCGATTGACGGCGGATTTCATCGCCTATTACGCCGACCATATCGCCGATGAATCGCGCCCGTTCGAGGGGCTGGAGGCCGCCCTCGATCACCTCGCGGAGCGTGGCCACAGGCTCGCGGTCTGCACCAACAAGCTTGAATGGCTCTCCAGGCGGCTGCTCGACGCGCTGGGCCTGAGCCAGCGCTTTGCCGCCATCTGCGGCGCCGACACCTTTGGGGTACAGAAGCCCGACCCGACCATCCTGCGCGAGACCGTTGCCCGCTCCGGCGGACAGCTCGCCGCCAGCATCATGGTCGGGGATGCCGGAACCGACGTGGGGGTCGCGCGGCGCGCCGGGGTTCCCGTCATCGGCGTAAGCTTCGGCTATACCGACGTGCCGATCGAGGAACTCAAGCCAGACCGCCTGATCCACCATATGCGCGACCTGCCGGCAGCGGCGACGAGTCTGATGGGGTGCCTGAAAATCGAGGCAAGCGCCTGATATCGCTACGAAACCCGCCGCATTAACCATCTACTAACTACGCGCCCTCGGCGCGTTGCGTGGGTAAACCGACGCACCTAAGGTCCGCCTGGGATTGTGGCGGTTCGTCGCAGTGAGATGTGATGGTCATGCGTCGTGTGATCGCGATTGCGTTTGCGGGGGCGAGCTTGGCGGGCTGCTCCTCGGCCTCGTGGGACATGTTCAAGTCGACGCCCCCGGCCGTCCAGGTCCGGCTGGAATCAAGTCCACCGGGCGCCGAGGCCGTCACCTCGCTCGGCCCGGGCTGCAAGACCCCTTGCGCGGTCTCGGTTCCAGCGCCGGATGCTCCCTTCACCGTCAGCTACACGCTAATCAACTACCTCCCGGCCTCGGTGCCGGTGAACGTCACCAAGACGCCCGGCGATTTCTCCACACCCGCATCGGTGACGACCGATCCCAACCCGGTATTCGTCGAGTTGCAACCGGCCGTGCCGCCAAAACCGGTGAAGAAGCCGCATCGGCCAAAGAAGCCGAAGGCGCCGAAGGCAGCAACGCCGGCCGCGGCAGACTCTCCGTTCCCCGATCCGAACTCGGCGCCGCCTCCCGCCGCGCCGCCGCCCACGGCCCCCGCACCAACGCGCTAATACGGTGCAGCGCACGATTGTCGGCAATGGCGGGGATGCTTAGATTGCCTCCAGTATGATTGTCACTGCGCAAGGCGCGGTGATCGCGATCGTGACAAGGCTTGTTGAATGAACGGACCCGCTGTGAGTCGCCTGTCCCCGCTGTCGAGCCCGATGACCGACCCGTTCGGCCGGACCATCACCTATTTGCGGGTCTCCGTCACCGATCGCTGCGACCTGCGCTGCTTCTACTGCATGTCGGAAGACATGACGTTCCTGCCCAAGGCAGACCTCTTGACACTGGAGGAACTCGACCGGCTCTGCTCGGCCTTCATCGCCAAGGGCGTGAAAAAGCTGCGGCTGACCGGCGGAGAGCCCCTGGTCCGCCGCAACGTGATGTCGCTGGTGCGCTCGCTGTCACGCCATTTGCAAAGCGGCGCGCTCGGCGAGTTGACGCTGACCACCAACGGAACGCAGCTGGCCAAGCATGCGCGGGAACTCGCCGATTGCGGTGTCCGCCGCATCAACGTCTCACTCGACACGCTCGATCCGCAGAAGTTTCGCGAGATCACCCGCTGGGGCGAGATCGACAAGGTCCTGGAGGGCATCGAGGCGGCACGCGCGGCCGGGCTCGCGGTCAAGATCAACGCGGTGGCGCTGAAGAATCTCAACGAGGACGAGCTCCCCTCGCTGATGCAGTGGGCGCACGGCAAGGGCATGGGCCTCACGCTGATCGAGGTGATGCCGATGGGAGAGATCGGCTCGGG